>NZ_JBFLAB010000056.1:0-28484 GCF_040742695.1 Microbulbifer discodermiae
CGAGGAACAGTTCGCGCCGTGTTTTGCGTTTCTTGATAGTGTATTCGGCTTCGGCGAAGGTCAGTTGGCTCATGATTGAATCTGTGTATGTTGGAAATGGGGTAAATTATGCCAGACTGGAGCAGTTTTTCAGAGGTTCCCTAATAGTTAAAATACCAATTACTATTCATCACTCGCGAATAAATTTTAAGATTATGGCACCCATTTAACTACTTGAGTGGATCATCCAATTGTAAGCACCGGTAATGTTGTTATATGGTTTGCGCGCATAGTCAGTAAGTGCAAAAAATGAAAAATACTGTTGTATTAAATAAAAATTGCTTGAGAGGAATTAGATATGAATCGGATGCATATTTTTCTTTCCCTGGCAGTACTTTCCGGAACCGCAAGCGCTGGCTCCCTTTCCAATTTTGTTGAGATAGACCAACCTGCAACTTTTATAGATGGTCATAATGTCGCACAACAACCGATAGTCAATGAAGCGGCTTTAAAGAGAAATTACACCTTAGCAGAGCGCGCAGAGGCATTAAGTGCCATAGCGGTCACTCCAGACGGCAAGCAATCTATCGCAAAAGTCGGCAAAATGGAGCTTGCACTGTTGGAGCACGCAATCGCTATTTTTGAGTCACAGGGCCTGGATTCAAGCTTCTTTTCATCGGGAGGCCAACTGCCAACCACTGCACCGGCTGAATTGGGTGATCAACTGGTTACCCCCTATGTTGTGATAGGCCCTGACGACAGGGTTCAAATTACCAATACACTTCAGAATCCACACTGGCATAATGGCCGCATTGATGTGGGGTGTACCGGTACCTTGATCACTCCAAAGCATGTGTTAACCGCCGGGCATTGCGTTTCCAATGGCTCGGGCACCTTTTTCAGTGCACTGAATTTCAGTACAGCTCAAAATGGCAGTGTCAGGCCTTATGGTACTACAAGCTGGACGAACGCGGTCACTACTACCGCCTGGCATAATGGTGCAGACACCAACTTCGACTATGCAATTATTGTATTAGCGAGCGCGCCTCACGGTGGAAATTCCGGATGGGGAACCTACTCCGGGGGAACCCATAGTGTTACCGGCTACCCGGGGGACAAGCCATTTGGCACCATGTGGACGGATTCCGGCAGCACAACCGCGAGCAGCACCAGGATATGTTATACCCTGGATACAGCAGGCGGCCAAAGTGGTAGCGGCATCAAGGATACCGGCAATGTTGTCCGGGGGATTCATACCACAGGTTCACCTACCCAGAATTGCGGCACGCGTATAAACAGCAGTGTATTTAGCACCCTGCAGAATTGGATTGCGACTTATCCGTAGATAAATCAGCTGGGATTCACTATGATTAAAGGCGCCTATTGGCGCCTTTTTAAAGAGCATCATGAAAAAATTTTTATCCTTAATCGTTTTACTTTGCGCATGCACAACCGTGGAAAATAATGAGTCAGACTGGCAGAGGGTTATGATAAGGGGCGCCAAGATGACGCCTGACCCGGTTTTGCAAGAAGTGCAGCGGCTGGAGCAATCCGGGCGGGTCAAGAACGTTGTTGTGCTCGAATCCTATCCCTTGCAAATATGGCTTAGCGCCGACCCGGAGACGATCAAAAAGCTACAGGCCCTATCGGACAAAAATAATCCAGCCCGCTGACCCCATCAATAGCGGCGTTATTGACGATATTCTTCTCTCTCCCACCCTGGCAATCCATCCTCGGAAGCGCTATGGATATACCGGGCCGACCACCTGGATAGTTCCGGGCTAAAACTTTACCCTGCCTATTCGGCCAATAAAGTAAATCACGGTCTTCATGACTATCGTTTGTATGATAGACTTTAAGACTTTTGTTGCAGGGTATCCGGGTGATCGGTTTTATTGAAAAAAATTTCCAACTTTATGACAAGCCCAATTCAATAGGTCGCTGGGAAAGCCCTGCGCAGTAACCTGCCAGCGCAGCAACCAGACAGGCTGTCGCGTCACTGCGCCACAGGGATCATCACCGAGCTAAAGCCAGCACAGGCCTGGAAAATCAGCGGTTTGGGGAATTGCGCAGGCTTTGAGGGGCGACAGCCCTGTCGGTGGAAAATTATTTATTGGATTGCAGGTTAAGGAATCTCTGATTAATTCAGTACTGCCTCAGCGGAGCTTAGCGTTGAATTAATCAGAGATTCCTTTGTAGCTGAGGAGATAGAGAAGTATGAGGCCATACCTTTGTTCTTTCGCATTGATTGCCGCACTGGTTTTTGCTGTACCCCTATGGGCGCAAAATGCGGTGTGGCCGGCAAAAACCCACTATAAAACCATTGACGTGGATGGACACAAAATTTTTTACCGGGAGGCGGGGAACTCCAAAAACCCGACTATTTTGCTGCTGCATGGCTACCCTGCCTCCTCACACAGCTACCGCGAGCTGATTCCACTCCTCTCCGGTCGCTTTCATGTTATAGCGCCGGACAACCTCGGCTCCGGATATAGCGATAAACCGGACCCGGAAGGCACAGTGTATACGTTTGACCTTCTGGCCGATGTGATGGCTGGATTTACCGACGCCCTCGGTCTCAAGCAGTATACGCTCTATATGCAGGATTTTGGTGCACCGGTCGGATATCGCCTGATAATGAAACAGCCCGAGCGCCTGCAGGCCCTGATCGTGCAAAATGCCAATGCCTACCTGGAGGGTTTGACAACACCCAGACGCGCCTTTTTCAAGAGCGCCCATGAAGACCGCTCCCCGGAAAAATGGCGACAGCTTTATAATATAACCGGGCTACAGGGGGTGCGGGACAAGCAGTATTTGCGTGACGTTCAAGACCGGCAGACTATCATGAGCCCCGACAGCTGGACCCATGATTTGCATTTTCTTGAAACCGGGCAACAACGCAAAATACAGGTGCAACTGTTTCAGGATTACCAAAATAATATTGATGCCTATCCCGACTGGCAGGCATTTTTGCGTAAACAAAAACCGCCAACCCTGATCGTCTGGGGCAAAAATGACCCCGCCTTTATTTATGCGGGTGCAGAGGCCTATCTCCAGGATCTTCCGGATGCCCAATTGTATCTATTGGATGCGGGGCATTTCGCGGTTGAAGAGAAGCCTGTCGATATTGCCCGGCATATTATCCGGTTTATGGGGGAAGACTGAATTTGTCACTTACTGAGAATAGCCTTCCGAGGCTTTTCTCGAGTCGAGTGAGCCCTAGCAGGTTGTTGAAAAAGGCATCCCGCCTTTTTCAACACACGAAAAGCGAAAAATGTGATTTTCACTTTTCTCCCAAAATCAACGGCTTAGGCGTCGCCGATTTTGCCGGGACATTCATATTCCGGTAGCAAGCGTCGAAATTCTTCGAATTTCAATAGCCTGCTAGCTGACCGCCGGCCCTCCCGAGGCCCAGGTGATAAACGCCACTCAGGGCAGCATACAGGCGCCGGTGCCGGCAAGGCCGCAATAACCTTCAGGGTTCTTGGCCAGATACTGCTGGTGATACTCCTCGGCGTAGTAAAAAGGCGGGGCCGAGGTGATTTCGGTGGTGATGTCGCCAAAATCCTTATCTTTAAGTGCCTGCTGAAACTGCTCGCGGCTCTGACGTGCGGTTTCCAACTGGGCGTCGTCAAAACAGAAGATGCAAGAGCGGTACTGGGTACCCAGGTCATTGCCCTGCCGCATGCCCTGGGTGGGGTCATGCTGCTCCCAGAAGTGGCGCAACAGTTCCTCAAAGGAGATCTTGCCGGGGTCGAAAACCACCAGCACCACCTCCGCGTGACCGGTGCGGCCACTGCATACCTCTTCGTAATTGGGGTTCTCGGTACAACCATCCGCATAGCCCGCAGCGGTCACATAAACGCCATCCAGCTCCCAGAACAACCGCTCCGCACCCCAGAAGCACCCCATGCCAAAGAGAACCTGTTGCATTCCCTCGGGAAACGGCGGCTTCATCTGGCGGCCATTCACATGGTGGCGGGCGCTGATCTCCATTGCCTCCGGGCGCCCCGGCATAATCTGGTCCGCGCAGGGCATCTTAAACTTGTCATATTGCATGTCTCGTCACCTCAAGCCTGTTCAGTCGCCGGATGCGCCGGCCACCATGATACATCCACTAGCCTTGACCGGCCGCGCCACCTGCCATTCCCGGTATCGGGCGCCCAGTTTGTCCTGCGCGCGCTCCGCCAGGCGGCGGAAAGGGGAGCGCCCGGGATCCACCAGCACCACCCGCTCCACACCTGCGCCCAGCGCCCGTCGGGTTAAATTGTAGAGCGGGCGCTCCAGCTTGTCCCAAAAACAAATATCAGTGCCTATGAGCACATCAAACCCCGCCAGGTCGGCGGACGTGACCCTTTCATAGCGGCACTGCCAGGTGGTCACCTCCACCCCATTCAGATCCGCGTGGTAACGCACAAACGGAAATACACTGGAATCCGCATCCAGACCGGTAACCCTGGCGCCAAACTGCTTTGCGCAGAAAATGCCCCCGAGTCCCCAGCCACAGCCCAGGTCCAGTACCCGCGCACCCCGCTTGAGGGGGTGGCGGCGCAAATAATCCATGGTGAGGCAGGAACTCTTCCAGAATTTGTTGCCATGCAGGCTGGCCTCGCCCGCGGTACGGCGCAGCCGGCGCATATCCGGGTGCGCATTCTGCCGCACGGTGAGACCGAATAGGCGTTGACTGTGAGTGTCGGAAACCATGTGTATGTCACTGCCCCTTGGAAAAGCGTTTACTGTGGGCCGGCGGTGAAGGCCGTGGACCCAATGGCGACTACCCGAAAAAGCACGGAAGACCTCGTTGCCAGCGGGCAAATGAGAGCCAGGGGGCCGCTATCGGGCGGCGCAATTGTACCCGCAAACCCCGAAAGTCTCAGCCCCATCAACTACCCTTAAATGCGACCTGGCAGGCTGTTGAAATTCGAAGAATTTCGACGCCTGGTACCGGAAAATGGATGTTCCGGCAAAATCGGCGACGCCTAAGCCGTTGATTTTGGGAGAAAAGTGAAAATCACATTTTTCGCTTTTCGTGTGTTGAAACAGGCGGGATGCCTTTTTCAACAATTTGCTAGGTCGCATCAGTCTCCTCGACATCATAGGGAATAAATTGAATATGGACATCTGCAAGGGATCTGCCGGCGCGCTGGCGGTATCGCTGGTGGCCGGCACTGTGCAGGCGGTGCCCATCTTCGAGTCCGATGAAGCGACTCTGTATATGGAGGGATATTTCACCGTACACCAGGTGAATACCGGCGGCGACACCGCAATGCAGGACGGCGCCTCCCGTCTCCGCTTCGGCCTCGACGTACCCGTCTACGGCGACTGGGATGTGGGGTTCAACCTGGAGTGGGGGGTGGCGGCCATTTCCTCCACCGGTGACCTGATCATATCCGGCAACCAGCAGGTGGAAGTGGGCGAGCGCGGCGAATCCCTCTACCTGCGCCAGGGCCATTTGTTCGCCAACCACGATTGCTGGGGGGAATTCGCCGCTGGCAAGCAGTGGAGTGTCTATTACGACGTGGCTCAGATTACCGACTGGTACAATGTGGGCGGAGGCCTGGCCAGCGGGGCCTTCACACTGGGCAGCGACGGCGGCCTCACCGGCACCGGCCGCGCCGACAGCGCCCTCACCTGGCGGCGGAGTTGGGACGGTTACGGCGGCGAGATCCAGCTGGGGCTGCAGTATGCCGCCCATGTGTCCACATTTGACGTCGACCTGGAGGACTTCGTCGCTCCGGATACCCTGTTGGTGTGCCCCGACGACGATTGCGAGTTCGGTCTCCACCACGGAATTTCATTTACCTACGACGCGGATGTGGGCGATGGCCTGTTTGTGGGGGCGGCCTACACCCGTACCAAGCTGGACCTGTCCACAGGCCGCGGGGAACTTTTCGATATTTCCGATCCCGAAGATCCCATTCTGATTACCGATCGGTTCATGCTCAGGGAAAGCACCAACGCCTTCGCCGCCTCCCTGGGCTTCGCCTATGGCAAGGGGCCCTTTGAAAAGGGTTTTTACGGCGCTGTGGTGGGGCAGAATTCACATAACAACGAGGTGGTACCGCCGGGACTTACCGATGAGATTCTGATAGATGCATTTGACGCCAAAGGCTCGGAATCCTTTTTCAGCTATACCTGGGGGGCGCGGGACTGCTACAGCATCTACGGCGGGCACAACCGGCTGAAATCCGACGACCCGGAATTCGAGGAGCAGCTGGTCGATGAAGATGAGTTCCTGCTGGAAATCATTTATGTGGGCTTCAGCTACCAGTGGAACGAGCGGGTCCGGATATACTGGGAAAACGCTTTCGACAACAGCAACGATATCGCACTGCCGGCGGTGGGCGACTTTATCGCGGTCGGCATGCGCGTCGACATCTGATATTCTGGGCGGCCGGATAACGCAATAGGGATTATCACTCGGTGCCCCGTCTTATTCTGCTCGTCGCGGCGGGCATACTGGCCTATGTGGCCTGGCAAAAATTCACTGCGAGCAACGCCGAACAGAGGCGCAAGCTGCTGTTGCAGTGGCTGCTGATCGGCCTGGCATTCGCGGCGGTAGTGCTGGCCGTAACCGGACGCCTGCACTGGGTGGGCGCCGCTATCGCGGTGATACTTCCACTGGCGGGCAAGACCCTCAGCTGGCTGGGCCGCCACCTGCCCTGGCTGGCCCCCCTGATTGCCAAGAGGGCGCAGGCGCGACAGGAGACCGGCAGCGGCCCGGCCAAATCCCCGCCTCTGACCGAGGACGAGGCCCGGCGCATTCTCGATGTGCCGCCCAGGGCCTCCCGCGACGATATCATCAGCGCCCACCGCAAACTGATTCAGAAACTGCACCCGGACAGGGGTGGCAACGACTACCTGGCTTCGCGCATCAACGCGGCCAAGGAACTGCTGCTGGAAAATCTCTAGCAGGCTATTGAAAGGTATCGGGAGGCTCCGAAGCCGCACCGCTGCCGGATAATTTTGCATTGATTGAGGGATTTTTCCCGCCGTGCCCCCTCTGCAAAGCCTGTGGACTTTGGGGAAATTCTATTGAACAGAGTTGTGATTGTAACCGGGGGCGGCCGGGGTATTGGTGCAGCCACCGCAAAACTGCTGGCCACAAAAGGCTACTCGGTGTGCGTTAATTTTCGCCAAAACGCCGACCGGGCCGAATCCACCGTCTCCGCGATCAAAACCCTCGGCGGCAACGCCTTTGCTTTTCGGGCCGACGTGTCCGTGGAGTCGGAGGTAAGGTCCCTTTTCAAAGCTGCGCAGAACCGGTTTGGACTGGTTACGCACCTGGTCAACAATGCGGGGGTTTTGTTTACCCAGTCCCCACTGGGCCAGGTCAGCGCTGAACGCTTCCGGAAAATCCTATCGTCCAACGTGATGAGTTGCTTTCTCTGCTGCCGGGAGTTTATTAACCAGGCCGGGAAGTTGGCTGCCATTGTCAATGTCTCTTCCGCCGCATCCCGAACCGGCGCACCCTTTGAATATGTGGATTACGCGGCCTCCAAAGGTGCAATGGATTCACTCACCAAAGGCCTGTCGCTGGAGCTGGCCGCACGCGGCATTCGGGTGAATGGGGTGAGACCGGGTTTTATCCACACGGAAATGCATACGGACGGCGGGGAACCCGGCCGCGTGGAGCGTCTGTCCCCGCAAATTCCCATGGGACGGGGCGGAACGCCGGAAGAGGTGGCGGAATCCATCGCCTGGCTGTTGTCCGAGGATGCGTCTTACGTTACCGGTTCGTTTATCGATATCGCCGGTGGGAAATAGCCGCCGGAAAAATTCAGGGCCTGTTGGCTCTACCCTCCCACAAGCCGAACAAGTGGCAGCTCGCTGGCAAAGCCCTGCTTATCATCGATGGTCCGCCCGAGCGCTTTATCACGCCGCGCGGCACAGCAGGTGGACATAGCGGGCCAGCTGCCGGTAGGGGTCCAGCCGCGAATACTGCAACTCCTTCTCAACGATGGCGGCGACCGGCAGCTTGTCGCTCATGCCGGGGGTCATAAAATCGTGAAAACAGCGAATACCACTGTGGGCCACCACCGCCAGCCCGGCCTGTGCCACCCAATCCTGCACCTGCTCCGACAGCAAAGGGTTATCAGGGGTGAGACCGCCCGGGTGCCCGGACCAGTCTCCGGAGGCGATATTTCTATCCAACTGGCGAAAACAACCCCGCTGCAGCAGGCGAAATTCCAGAGCGCGGCGGTTGTAAAATGTCAGCGACAGGTAACCGCCGGGGCGCAGCAATGGCCGCAGCGCCACAAGCGCCGCGCGCGGGTCCTCCAGCCACTCCAGCACCGCGTGACACAGAACCAGGCCCGCGCTGGCCTCCAGCTCGGGCCGCCCGGCCAATGTCTGCAGCGGCTGGCACAGCAGACTGACCCTGTCCACCAGACCCAGTTGAAGCGCCTTCTCTTCCGCCTGAGCCAGCATCTGTGGGGAGATGTCCGCCAGTACCACCCGGTGCCCCGCCGCCGCCAGATCCAGGGCGAATTGCCCCTGCCCACCCCCGGCGTCCACCACCAGCAGGGATTCGTCGCACTGGTCAAGCACCGGGGTGAGGTCGCGGTTCAACACCGCCAGGCGGATTTCCCCCTTGAGGCCACCGTAGATGCGCCGGCGGAACCGGTGCGCCAGTTGGTCGAAACTGCGATCCCCCATGCGCCCTACTCCGGAGCGGACACAGACGGTAAAAAGCGGGCGCGATTGGCGGCAATTTTATCCCGCAGCGCCCGCTCCAGATCCACCCCGAGACTGGTGCAGAGTTTGCACAGATACATCTGTATATCCGCCAGCTCCGCCGCCACGGCGCCCGCCTGTGGAGACTCCATCAGCTCCTCGATCCCGCGATCGTCGCGCCACTGCAGCAAGCGGGCCAGCTCCGCCACCTCCACCGACAACGCCATGGTGAGGTTTTTGGGGTATGCAGCGGCCGCCAGCCGTTCGCATCGGCCACCTTGTCAAAAGCGGCCACGATTTCTTCATAATGCATATTATTTAGCCGAATCTCTCGGTAGTAGCTGTCCCCCGGCGGCCAGTATCGCCATCAGGGTGCGGGAGCGGAATTCACGCTGATAGAGCACCAGCACCACGGCCAGATAGCCGGCCACAAACAACAGTGGGTGTATAAACCAGCCCATCACCGCCATGGCGAAATAAAAGGACCTAAAACCGTAGTTGTAACTGTGTCCCGCCTGGTCGATCACCTTGGCGGTATTGATGGCGAAGCGCCGCCGCTCCTCCTGGGTCATGTCCGATCCACCCGGCTCCGGCGCGGCGCCAATCAGCACATTGGCGAAGGAAAACTGTCGCAGGGACCAGGTGAAATTAAAAAAAGCGAAAACAAAAATAAGCACCAGCAGCAGCACCTTTAACTCGAACTCCGCCGCCGTGGTCCGCCCCACCAGCGGCAGGTGGTGCAGCACTTCAATTGCCGCCTGATTGGCCGCCAGGGCGGTGACCAGCCCCGCCAGCACCAGGATACTGGTGGAGGCAAAAAAGCCGATGACCCTTTCCAGGTTGCCGATAATCGCCGTATCCGACATGCGCATGTCCCGTTCCAACATGCGCAACATCCACTCCACCCGGTACCATTGCAACGAGGAGGCGAGACACCAGGCCTCCTTGGCCCGCTTGCGCGCAAAAGTCGTATAGCCCACCCAGGCTACAAAAAAGCCAGCCAGGCTGGCGATATCCGTCCAGGTCACTGTCAGTCTCCGCTTAGCTACTTGTTGAGTTGACGACCCCAAGATCCAATTGGGGACTCTCGGGCAGTCTTGGTACGGGCGCCCCCCTTGTCAACACTGTTATTGCCACACCGCCAGACGGTAGAATAGCGGCCTCACACGGGAACCGGCGGCAACCGCCGGGGGCCGCCAGCCACCCGTTTCACTGTACCTCAAGGAGCCGTATTTTGAGTAATTCACACCCTGCCTTCGAGCTGCTGACCAGCACGGAAATCGACTCCCTGGGTGTTCGGGTGGAGGAGTACCGCCACCGCGCGACCGGTGCCCAACACCTGCACATAGCGGCGGACAACAATGAAAATGTGTTTCTGGTGGCCCTGCGCACAGTGCCCGGGGATTCCACCGGCGTGGCCCATATTCTCGAGCATACGGCCCTGTGCGGCAGCGAAAAGTATCCCCTGCGCGACCCTTTTTTCCTGATGATCCGGCGCTCCCTGAACACATTTATGAACGCCTTCACCAGTTCCGACTGGACCGCTTACCCTTTTGCGAGCCAGAACCGGAAGGATTTTGACAATCTGTTGGACGTCTACTTGGATGCGGTGTTTTTCGCCAGGCTGGACCCGCTGGACTTTGCCCAGGAAGGCCATCGCCTGGAGTTTGCCGAAACGGACAATCCGGACAGCGAACTGGTGTACAAGGGCGTCGTCTACAACGAGATGAAGGGCGCCATGAGTTCGACCAGTTCACAGCTCTGGCATACGCTCAACAAATACCTCTTCCCCACCACCACCTACCACTACAACTCCGGGGGGGAACCGGCGGATATCCCCAGGCTGACCCACGCCCAGCTGGTGGATTTCTACCGCAGCCACTACCACCCCAGCAACGCTATCTTTATGACCTTTGGGGACATAGAGGCGGCTACCCACCAGGCGGCATTCGAGGAAAAAGTCCTGCACAAGTTCGATCCGCTGCCAGAGACCATTGCGGTGGGACGCGAGGATCGCTACCTGGCGCCAGTCGCGGTGGAGGAGCGTTATCCGCTCAGGAGCGATGACGGCCTGGAGGGGAAAACCCATATTGTGCTGAGCTGGCTGCTGGGCGACGCCACCAATGTCGAAGAGGTGCTGACCGCGCACCTGCTGTCCGGCGTACTGCTGGACAACAGCGCGTCACCGCTGATGAAACTCATGGAAACCAGCTCGCTGGGCACTGCGCCCTCGCCCCTGATCGGGCTGGACGACTCCCAGCGCGAGCTGATATTTCTCTGCGGCCTCGAGGGCAGCGAACGGCAACATGCCGACGAGTTTGAACAACAGGTGTTGGCCGTTTTGCGCGACGTGGCAGACAACGGCGTCCCCTACGAACAGGTAGCGGCCACCCTGCACCAGTTGGAATTGCAGCAGCGCGAGATAGGTGGCGACGGCTATCCATTCGGCCTGCAACTGATCCTCTCCGCCCTGACCGGCGCAACCCATCGCGGCGACGCCACCGGCCTGCTGAACCTGGACCCGGCCCTGGAAAAACTGCGCGAGCAGATCAAGGACCCGCAATTTATCGCCACCAAGGCGCGCCAGCTGCTGCTGGACAACCAGCACCGGGTGCGCCTGACACTGACTCCCGACGATCAGCTTGCCGGGCGCAGGGACGCGGCGGAAAAAGAACAGCTGGCGGACATCCGCTCCCGGCTGAGCGACAGCGAAAAGCAGCGGATTATTGCCACGGCGCACACATTGGAGGAACGCCAGCAAAGTGAAGTCGACGCCTCGATTCTGCCCAAGGTGGGTATCGCGGACATCCCCCTGCATATGCCCCGGGTGGAGGGGGAAACAGTACCCTTGGGCGCGCAAAAACTCACCCGTTACAGCGCCGGGACCAACGGCCTGGTCTACCAGCAAATGATCTGCCCCCTGCCGGAGCTGACCGAGGCGGAGCGGCAACTGCTGCCCTACTACTGCCAGGTGATCAGTGAAGTGGGCCTGGGGGATAAAGACTACCTGCAGGTCCAGCAGTGGCAGACCCAGGTCGCCGGTTCCCTGCACGGTTTCAGCAGCAGTCGCACAGCCGTCGACGATCTGCACAGCCTCAGCGGCCACTTTATCCTGTCCGCCAAAGCGCTGTCGCGCAACCAGAGCGCCCTGACGGAACTGATGCACGAAACCATGGAGCGCACCCGCTTTGACGAAATAACCCGTATCAAAGAGTTTTTTACCCAGACCCTGGCCCGCCGCGAGGAGGGGGTGGTGGGCAATGGCCACGGACTCGCGATGGCCGCCGCCTCCTCCGGCTACAACCGCGCCGCCTACGAGAGCCACGCCACCGGCGGCCTGCTGGGCCTGCGCCATCTCAAACAGCTTGTGCGCGGTTTTACCCGGGACAGCGCGGAACTGGAAAATCTGGCGCAGAATCTGCAGGCCATTCACAACAAGGTACTCGGCACAGAGCGCCACTTCCTGCTGATCGGCGAAGAGGAAAAACTGGCCGGTTACAGTGGCGCCATGACGCCCCTCGCCAATGAAATTCACGGGCCGGCCCCATCGGCACAAGCGCCCTTCGATCCGCATCCGGTGAGCGAATTGTGGATCGTCAACAGCCAGGTAAATTTTTGTGCCAAAGCCTACCCCACTGTGCCCATGGGCCACCCGGACGCGCCGGCGCTGGCGGTGCTGGGGGGCCTTCTGCGCAACGGTTTTCTGCACCGCACCATTCGCGAACAGGGCGGCGCCTATGGCGGTGGCGCCAGCCACGACAGCAACATCGGGGTTTTCCGCTTCTACTCCTACCGCGATCCCCGCATGGGCGAGAGCCTGCGGGATTTCGACGACTCGCTGGATTGGCTGCAAAACCACCCCCACACCCAGGAGCAGGTGGAGGAGGCCATTCTCGGCGTGGTGGGCGGGTTGGATAAACCCAGTTCACCGGCGGGCGAGGCCAAGCGGGCATTCCACTCCGAACTCTACGGCCGCAGCCACGCGGTGCGGGAGAAATTCCGCCAGCAGGTGACAGAAGTGCGCCTGCAGGACCTGCAGCGGGTCGGCCAAACCTATCTGGTGCCACAACAGGCCAGCACAGCGGTGGTAACCGGTGCCCAGGGTCGCGAAGCGGGTCTTTCCCTGGGGCTGCGACAGGAGAACCTGTGAGCCAGCACGACGACATATACGCCAACCCCCTGGGCAGTGTGTCGACTTTCCAGTTTGACCAGCCGGTGGTGGACGTTTTCCCGGACATGATTCAGCGCTCTGTGCCGGGCTACACCACTATCATTGCCATGATCGGGACCCTGGCCGAGCGCTACGCCCAGGCGGGCAGCCGCTGTTACGACCTGGGCAGTTCACTGTGCGCCGCCACCCTGGCCATGCGCCACCGGATTCCGGCGGCGGCTTGTGAAATTGTGGCGGTGGACAATTCACCGGCGATGGTGGAAAGGGCGCGCGCGGTACTGGCCGCGGACAGCGGGCAGATTCCGGTCACGCTGGTGTGTGACGATCTACAACAGGTACCGGTCGTGGACGCTTCAGTGGTGGTGCTGAACTTCACCCTGCAATTTATACCGGTGGCGGAGCGGGAGCCTATCCTTACCAAAATCTACGCGGGCCTGCGCCCCGGGGGCGTGCTGATTCTGTCCGAAAAAGTGGCCTTCGCGGACCGGGACCACGAGGATCTGATGATCGAACTGCACCACTCGTTCAAGCGGGCCAACGGCTACAGTGAGCTGGAAATCGCCCAGAAACGCGCGGCACTGGAAAAAATACTGATTCCAGAAACCCTGGGGACACATCGGGAACGGCTGAAAAAGGCCGGTTTCGACAGTGTCGATGTCTGGTTCCAGTGCTTTAACTTCGCCTCGATGATCGCCATCAAAGGCAAGCCCGCACCACCGCCGACGCTATAGATGATCGACTACACCCCCCTCTATTCCGCCCTGCAGCATATACCCGCCCTGCGCCCGTGGCTGGCGCAGTTGCCGGCCCAGATAGCCGCGGGTCTCGACCCGCGCCGCTGGGGGGATCTGCCGGATTGGCGGGAAGCGCTGCAGAGCCTGCCGGAGCTGACCCCCTCCCGGCTCGATTTCGGGCCCAGTATCCGGATTGGCCGCGCCGACGACGCGCCGGAGTCGCAGAGAGCGCTATTGGAACAACAGCTGCGCAGGCTGCACCCCTGGCGCAAAGGACCCTGGGAACTGTTCGGCATCCCTATCGATACGGAGTGGCGCTCCGACTGGAAATGGGACCGGGTGGCGCCGCATATAGAGCCCCTGGCCCGGCGCCTGGTACTGGACGTGGGCTGCGGCAACGGTTATCACTGCTGGCGCCAGTTCGGTGCCGGTGCCCGGCGGGTGGTGGGTATAGATCCCTCGGCCAAGTTTGTGGCTCAATTCTACGCGCTGAAAAAATATCTGGGTGCCGACAAGCCGGTGGACCTGCTGCCGGTGGGCATAGAGGCGGTGCCGGCACCGCTGAGGGCCTTCGACACCACTTTTTCCATGGGAGTCCTCTACCACCGGCGCTCGCCCATGGACCATCTGCGCGAACTGCACGACACACTGCGCCCCGGAGGACAGCTGGTACTGGAAACCCTGGTAATCGATGGCGGGCCGGGCGATTGCCTGGTACCCGAGGGCCGCTACGCCAAAATGCGCAATGTCTGGTTCCTTCCCAGTTGCGCCACCCTGGAAAGCTGGCTGCGCAAGTGCGGCTTCGACAATCCGCGCACCGTCGATGTCAGCACCACCAGCCTCGAGGAGCAGCGACGCACCGGGTGGATGCGTTTCGAGTCCCTGGCGGACTTCCTCGATCCCGCCGATCAGAGCCGGACGCTGGAGGGCCTGCCGGCGCCCAAAAGGGCCATTCTGGTCGCCAATACACAGTAATATCCCCTGCTGAGGCAGAATTTTACCCTTATCGCTCTGTCAAACTCAGCGACAGCAGCATATTCTGCGCAATGCCGGTGGCCCCATTGAACCGATGACTCTTTTGGGCAAAATTCCCCCGACCTGCCAGTCAAGCGCGATGTCGATTTCGGAGTCCTCGAGCCCATGAGTATCAGTATTTTTGAACTGTTTAAAATTGGTGTCGGCCCCTCCAGCTCCCACACAGTGGGGCCAATGGTGGCCGCGCGCCAATTCGTGCGGGACCTGGAAGAGCGGCGGAAGCTGGGCAACACGGATCGGGTGGAGGTACACCTTTTCGGTTCACTGGCACTGACCGGCATCGGCCACGGCACCGATATGGCGGTATTGATGGGGCTTCTGGGGGAATCGCCGGACACAGTGGAAGTGGACACTATCGATGACCGTATCCGGGAGATCCACCAAAACTCCCGCCTGAACCTGAGCCGGGACCACGAAATCGAATTCAATGTCGGGCGCGACCTGCTGTTCCACAAGGACGAGTTTCTGCCCCAGCACGCCAACGGCATGACCTGCCGCGCCTTCTGCGCTGACCGGATGCTGTTTGAACGCAGCTACTTCTCCATCGGCGGCGGCTTTGTGCTGTCCGGGGAGGATTTCAGCCACAGGGAGCAGATCGCCACCCTGCTCCCCTACGACTTCAACTCCGCCAGCCAGCTGATGGAACTCTGTGACCGGCACGGCTGGAGCATCGCCGAGCTGGCGATGAACAATGAAACGGCATTCCGCAGCCAGCAGCAGGTCAAGGACGGGCTCTGGCGTATCTGGGAGGTTATGGACGCCTCCATACAGCGCGGCTGCCACCAGACCGGTGTACTGCCCGGCGGCCTGAACGTGCGCCGGCGGGCGGCGGAGATGTACCGGGAACTCAGCAAGCAAACCCAGCAGGAGCGCAACCGCGGCCTGGCGATACTGGACTGGGTGAGCCTCTTCGCCCTCGCCGTCAATGAGGAAAACGCCGCCCGCGGCCGTATTGTGACCGCACCGACCAACGGCGCCGCAGGAGTCATTCCCGCCGTTATCGCCTATTACGTCCAGTTTGTGCACGATGAAGAGCTGCACGGGGACCTGCGGGATCAGGTGGTCAAATTCCTCCTGACCGCGGGCGCAGTGGGTATGCTGTTCAAAAAGAACGCCTCCATCTCGGCCGCTGAAGTGGGCTGCCAGGGCGAGATAGGCGTGGCCTGCTCCATGGCGTCGGCCGGGCTGGCAGCGGTTCAGGGGGGGTCAAACCAGCAGATCGAAAACGCGGCGGAAATCGGCATGGAGCACAATCTCGGCCTGACCTGCGACCCCATCGCCGGTCTGGTGCAGGTACCCTGCATCGAGCGCAACACCATGGGCGCGGTCAAGGCCATCAACGCAGCCCGCCTGGCCTTGCGCGGCGACGGTGCCCACATAGTGCCCCTGGACAGTGTTATCGAAACCATGCGGCAGACCGGCATCGATATGCAGAGCAAATACAAGGAAACTTCGCTGGGGGGACTGGCGGTGAATGCCGTCAACTGCTGACCGGCAAAACCTCTACAAGTCCCGCAGGAACACCGCAAGCGCAACCGAATCAACGGGCAGCGCTAATACCGTGCTTGGTGTAGATATCAAAACGCCCGGATTTACCCTCCAGGGACAGGGCCGGACTGCGATTGGCGAGGTATGGCGCCAGGCGCGGCCGCTTGACCACAGTGCGGTAGTAACAGGCGGTATAGGCGGGGTCCAGCAGGGCGTCGGCATCCAGGTCGGCCCCTACCAGTTGGTGGAATGCCACCATCTCCTTGCGGGCCTTAGCACTCTTCCCCCGCTGCGGAAACATGGGATCCAGATACACCACTGGCAGCGACTCGGGTTCCCGCGCCGCCAGCCAATCCGCCGCCGAAACCCGCTCTTCCCGCAGCGCCAGCCGCCCCCCGATCGCCGCCAGTTCCGGATCGCTTTGCCCGGCCTCATCCAACCGGCGCAGGCCATCCCGCAACAGGGCGCGCACCACCGGGTTGCGCTCCAGCATAGTGACCTCACAGCCCAGGGACGCCAATACAAAGGCGTCTCGTCCCAGGCCCGCGGTGGCATCCAGCACCCCCGGGCGAAAAGCGCCCCGCAATCCCACCGCCCGGGCGATCTGCTGTCCCTTGCCACCCCCGTATTTGCGGCGGTGATTCAGTGCTCCGGAGACAAAGTCCACCGCAATGGGGCCGGGCACCTTGCGCCCGGTCGCCCGCAACTGCAAAACCGCGCCCAGTTCCAGAACATAGGGAATATCGGCGATAACTTCCGGATGCAGGCAATCGAGACAGGGGAGATCCAACTGTTGCGAAAGCGCCTGGGCGGCGGGCAGGTATTGCTCGGCAGTGGCCACCACCGCCAACGACTGGCTCAAGGTAAAAATCCGGAAATATGAAGATCGGCGGAAATCCTAACCCGGATCCTCGAGCCAATCCAGAGCGCTCTGCACCTCGGCGGCAGCGAAGGGCCGCACCTCGGCACTGACGAAGTGGTCCACCAGCCGCGGCATAAACTTCATCAGCGCCTGATCGGACAGCACCGCAATCCGGCGGACATGCTGCTGGTGGTCGTGCACGAAACGCACATGGGACACCAGCGCGACAAAATTCTCCCAGCCGGCAAAATCCTGCGCGTCTATCATCAGTCCGGTGAGTCGACCATGTTCGCGGATGACCGGGTCCACCTGCGCTCCCAGCAGTTGAAAATCCTCTTCCGACAGCGGCCCCCGGGGCCGCACCTCGAGAATTTTATGACCCAGGTGCCAATCGTAATCAATCATCTTTTACAACGCAGAACAACAGGCGCCGCGAGCGCGCCTGTTGTTTTGGGGGAATATCTGGCGATACGGGCGCCGCCCGTATCAGTTTTGCGGTTCGTCCTTTTGCATATCCTCGTTTTGCATTTCTTCGTCCTCTTTTTTCATCTCCTCCGTAAAATCCTTACCGCGAATCTCGTCCGCCGCTTTACCGGCCGCATCCTCCACGTCGTCAACACCTTTTTTCGCCGCATCACCGACGTCTTTCAGGGCGTCGCCGGTTTTATCGGCGGCGTCCTCCACGGCGGAACCCGTATCCCTGGCGGCGTCTTTGAGGGCGCTTCCCGTGTCGCGCATCGCATCCTTGGTCTTGTCCATCATGCGGGAGGAATCCGAATCCGGCGGTGTCTCGGTATCGAGGGGCGCCGACTTCTCTTCCATCGATTCGCTCGATGGCTGGTCCATAGAATCGTAGGCGTCCTTGGCCTTGTGATCACCGCCTCGCGACATGAAGTAGCCGATGATCAACAGTAAAATGATCAGTGGAAGCAGTAGCTTTTTCATAAACCCACCTTTGGCACGACCCCTGACTGTTACATAAACATAATTGCGACATTCCTGTAGGGACAGCACTTGCTGCCACCGCACCGGAAACCCTTATACCGGCTCCGGCCCGGCGCCGCATTCACAGGGGCCCTACTTCAACACCATGACGCCGGAACAGTCTTCACCGCTGGGGAGGCTCCGGAAGAGGTTGGCGCCAACATTGATAAGAATAACCCGCCCAGTGGGTTCTTCAAGGCACATACTCCCCCTGGCCAAGTCTGGATCGCTGTATGTATCCCGCCTGATATGAAAAAAAGTATGATTGTCGCGCCAGTGGCGGGATTCCGCTGCTTAGGAATGCGCGGACATTGGGTCACCCGGGCCTATATCTAAAATGCACTGCGGCAGGATGCCTTTTTCAACAACCTGCTAGGGCACAGGGAAACGCCACCGCCGGGCGGACGCAGGCACTGGTCTTTGAAAAGCAAGCGATTCAACATAATTGCGCAGGTTTGAAAATTGGAAACCCTATCGATGAGGGATCGATCTATTGGATGACTGGATCAGTCAAAAGTTTATTGCAACCCACTGGGTCAAAGAGATATCACCAAGAGCAGACGATCCGATCCCAGGGCAGTTCAATCAAAATTTATCGGGGGAATTACCAAAAATTTTCAACAGACAAATGCTGCACCTCTAATCAACCCGGTGTAAGGAAACTTCTTACACCGGGCAGGCACCTATTACTTACTTATTCAGTTCTGCAAGATTGGTGCAGGTATACATAATAGAGGTTGGACTACTGGTGCTGATACCATTCAAAGTCATCGGCTCATCGACATATATATAATCAGCGTTGACTGAAACAGCTTTCTCCAGTGAAAATTCCACGCAGCGATCATGTGCAGATTTCATAGTGAAATTAGTATAAGGGCAGCTTACTTCAGCAACTTTAGTACAGTTTTCACTGTCCTTGGGAGGTAATTGCGAGGATATCATCGCCGACTCAACACCGGGTACAGGCTTTCTAACCGCGGATTCGATGGCAGCGCAAGCGGTTGTTAAAAGAGCAACGAGTATTAAAAGAACAGAGCTTCTCATTTCATATCCTTAATGACAGTTATTTTTTAAGTAATGGCTTATGCCTATAAAAAAGAGGCAGCCTTCAGGTAGGACTGCCACATTTATATCCCGGCCATGGCAGCTATTGTCGCAAAAACCATCATCGGATAATACCCTTCTATTTATTGATTTTTTAGGAAAAGCAAGCCTTCCTGTCAAAATAACAACCACGATGATTGCAGCTTCCTTTGGCATTTGGGCACATCATCTGTTAATCGGACACACTTCCTCATAGGCATCCTGTGTCAGCAATAACTCACCGGCCATGGAAGTTGAGTGACAAGCAGTGACATCTGAAATCAATTTGCCACTAGCAGGCTGTTGAAAAAGTGGTTTTCAGCAGCCTGCTTTCCCGAACAGGGATGTTCGGGCCGCAAATCAAGCATGTAACTGCTTGATTTGTCGTGGAGGGTTTGCGGACAAGCGCCGCAAACCCGGGTTGAGGAAAGCCAGGGAGGGCTTTTTCAACAACCTGCTAGGCAAGGAATGAAGAAGGGGTGGCCGGGCTGGGTTCATTTTATCGGGTATTGCAGTGATCAACCCGGCAATTTATTTAAGTAACCGGACTAATGACAACCACCGAAAAGGCGTGAGACCGGCGTCCGCTGCGGCTATCCGCGTCCCTCTCCCTCGCGCAGCAGGGCCAGCAGTGGTCCGGCCTTGTCTCCGGGGACAGCCGCGTCGCAGCTTTTGAGCTGCAGGCGTCCCATACTGTCGGCGCTGGCAAAAATCAGGTAGCGGTGACCCTGCACCAGTTTTTTGTCGCAGTCGGTGAGCCCCAGGCGAAAAGCGATCAGCTCCCCTGCCCGACCCTTCCACACCCGCTGTGAAACGGCCGAATAAACATATCCCAGAACCGCCACCATACCCGGTTCGGAAAGCGCATGGTCGATGTCCCGGTGGACACTGTTCACCTGCACTTCCGCCACCAGCTCTGCGGCGGCAAAGCGCTTGTTGAAGCTATCTGCCGACGCGGGTATCTGTGGCTCGCCCGCAGGTTCCTGCGCCTCTATTGGGAATCCCGCCATTGCCATCAGGGCAGCCGCAAAGCCCAGACAGTACCGGATCCGACAGTCGGTTGTGGAAGTGAGCACGGGCTTATCTCCTGCTGTTGGCCAGCTATTCTCAAAGCCGTTGATACCGCGACCGGTGTGTCGGGTCAAGGGGAAACCCCGGGGCAGACCCGGGGCCTGGTGTCTCCGCCGGAGCGCCTGGGACGGGCGGGGGCGTAGCGCCCCCTGTCACGTATTATTGAATCGGCAGCAGCTCCAGCTCCACCCGGCGGTTGGCCTGGCGGCCGGAGGCGGTGTCATTGGTGGCAATGGGATAACGCTCGCCGTAACCCACCGGCTGAATGCGCCCCCCGGCGATGCCGCGACCGGCGAAGAAATTGGCCACGGAGTTGGCCCGGCGCTCACTCAGCGTCTGGTTGTAGACGTCGGTACCTCTGCTGTCCGTATGGCCACTCACACGAATGGCCGTCTTATCGAACTCCTTGAGAACAATGACCACGGAATCCAGGGTGCCGTAGAAGTCGCTGCGGATGTCCGCGCCATTGGTAGCAAAGGTGATGTTACCGGGCATGATCAGGCGGATATTGTCCCCCTCGCGCTGCACCCGAACCCCGGTACCTTCCAGGCGCTGACGCAGTGCCGCCTCCTGGCGATCCATATAGTAGCCGACGCCGCCACCAATGGCCGCGCCGCCGACAGCGCCGGTAAGTGCGCCCTTCTTGCGGTCATCCTTGCTGGCGGTAGCCGCACCGATAATCGCTCCGGCAATAGCGCCGACGCCGGCGCCTTTGGCCGCGTTACTGGTTTTGCTTTCACCGGTGTAGGGGTCCAGCGTGGTACAGCCCACCAGTGAGCTCAATGCGAAAATCGCTACCCATTGCTTCATGTAAGGTTCTCCTAACTCTTCGAGTCCGTTAACGGGTGTGTGAGTAAAGCGGGCGACAAAAAGTTCGCCACACGGGGAATGAGAAGTCTGCCTGTGGCCAGCTGACTGAGAGCTGAACGTCTCATCTCGGGGCGGGAGCCTATGCGGAAAAGCACCCCGGGTCTACGAAACGGTACACACTTCTGGTGGCGGATACTACCACTGAATTCGGCGCCGGACAGATAGCGTCTTCCGGCATCACCGGACGGCCTGTGTGGTTTCCACAGCTTCTGTGGATAACTCTGTGCGTTAATCTTAAATACCCGGTGCAACACGGTGCTATCTCTGGTGAAGACCGGATTGACCAAATATTACACAGCAAAATTTTTTTCTTATTTAACAATAAGTTAGCTCCTGTCAAGAAGTAGGTGTGCCAATTATGTAAATATCCACGCCATCCCACCGATGGGCCGGGTCGAGTGTGGAAAAGTGATATTGGTGGTGGACTGGCGGAATAAACTGTATTACGTGGAATGGGCGTCACCGCCCAGTGGAATAAGCGTCACACAGCAGTCTCAAACCCTTGGGCTGCCCCTGCGGGCGGGTTATATTGGGACAATATCAGCCGCCTTTGCGAGCCGGCGGCCTGCGGGAGTCGATGAACTGATTTCTTCGATGGCGGGAATACGGCGGCACCCAGTCACCCACCGGATTCCCCACCCAGAAATTCATTTTCCATCGCGCGGGGAAACCCATCGAAAACGCCCAGCTCGGTACCCCAGAGCCTCAGGTTGTCCCCGCTTACCTCTCCCTGGTCACAGAGCGCCGCCAGCGCCGCATAGGCGATACTGGCCGCATCCACCTCAAAATACTGGCGCAAATGCTCGCGCGATTCACACACCCCGAAACCGTCGGTGCCCAGGGTGACATAGGGACCGGGCACCCAGCGCGATATGCTGGCGGGCAGAGCGCGCATATAGTCGGTGCAGGCAACTATGGGACCCTCGACGCCGGCAAGCGCTTCCTGCAGCCGGGATTGATGCCCGGTGCCGGGCTCCATCCGCTTGCGGTGTTCCACTCTCTCCGCATCCCGGGCCAGTTCGGTGTAACTGGTCACGCTCCACACACTGGCGGCAACGCCCCGCTCGGCCAGCAGCTCCCGGGCCTGCAACACTTGTTGCATGATGCTGCCGCTGCCGAAAAGCTGTACCGATGGCCCCTGGCCCGCCCCGCTTTCCGCGGGCTGGAAAAGATAGATGCCCCGCTTGACACCACTTTCGATACGCGCCCTTTCCTCCGGCTCGACGGCGGGCATGGAGTAGTTTTCGTTATAGAGAGTAATGTAGTAGCAAACCGGCTCGCCGCGTGTGTACATGGCCTCGATACCCTCGCGCAGGAGTATCGCCAGTTCATAGGCAAATGCGGGATCGTAACTCCGCATATTGGGCACCGTTGAAGCCAGGAGATGGGAGTGTCCATCCTGATGCTGCAAGCCCTCGCCGTTCAGCGTGGTGCGACCGGCCGTGCCACCCAGCAGGAACCCCCGGCACATGCTGTCGGCACCACTCCAGATCATGTCCCCCACGCGCTGAAAGCCGAACATACTGTAGAAGATATACATGGGGATGGTTGGAATGCCGTGGTTGGCATAGGCGGTGCCGGCGGCCAGAAAGGAGGCCATAGCGCCCGCTTCACAGATTCCCTCCTGCAGAATCTGCCCATCCGCCGCCTCCCGGTAGGGCGACAGGCTGTCGGCGTCCACCGGCTGGTATTGCTGTCCGCCGGGGGCGTAGATGCCCACTTCCCGGAACAGCGCTTCCATCCCAAAAGTACGCGCCTCGTCCGGCACTATGGGGACCAGGTACCTGCCGATTTCCCTGTCCTTGAGCAGCCTGGCCATAATACGCACCACCGCCATGGTGGTGGAGAGGGCACGGTCGCCACTGCCGTTAAAAAAGTCGTCCAGCAGTGCGCGGTCCGGCGCCGGCAGCGGGGCGCAATCCACCCGCCGGTAAGGCATAGCGCCCCCAAGTGCGCGGCGCCTTTGGCGCAGATAGCTAGCTTCTTCGGAGTCCTCCGCCGGGCGGTAGAAATCAGCCCTGGCCAGCGCCTCATCCGCGAGCGGGATACCGAGCTGCTTGCCGATGGCGATACGCTCCGCGGCGGAAAACTGTTTCTTTTGATGGGCGGTGTTCCTGCCCTGGGTGGAGGCACCCAGGCCATCCCCTTTGACGGTTTTGACCAGGATGACTGTGGGTCTGCCAATGGTTTGTGCCGCTCGGGCAAAAGCCGCGTAGAGTTTTTTCGGGTCCTGGCCACCGCGCCGGATTTCACCCACCTCCTCATCGGTCAGGCTGCTCATCAGCGCCGCGAGTTCCGGCGAGTTCTCCACCCAGTGCTGGCGCTGGGCGCCCCCGGACCGGGTGGAGTACATTTGGTAATCTCCATCCAGGGCCTGGTCCATGCGTTTTTGCAGCACACCCAAGCGGTCATTTTGCAGCAGCGTATCCCAGCCACTGCCCCAGACCACCTTGATCACCTGCCAGCCGGCGCCGCGAAAACTCCGCTCCAGTTCCTGGATGATTTTTCCATTGCCGCGCACCGGCCCGTCCAGCCGCTGCAGATTGCAGTTCACCACCAGTACCAGATTGTCCAGCTGTTCCCGCGCGGCGATATTGATGGTGCCCAGCACTTCCGGTTCGTCCGCCTCACCGTCGCCGATAAAATTCCAGACCTTGCCGCCGTTGTCCGGTTTTAGTCCGCGGGCTTGCAGGTATTTTGCGAAACGGGCCTGGTAGATGGCGGAAACAGTCGACAGCCCCATGGAAGCCGTTGGCGCCTGCCAAAATCCGGGCATCTGACGCGGATGCGGATAGGACGGGAGGCCGCCACCCGGCTGCAACTGGCGGCGGAAATTCCCCAGCTGCCGCTCCGTCAGCCGCCCTTCCATAAAAGCACGCGCATAGATGCCGGGAGCTGCGTGAGCCTGCACATTCAGCAGGTCGCCCCCGTAGTCCGAATCCCGACAGCGAAAGAAGTGGTTAAAACCCACCTCCAGCATGGTGGCGGCGGAGGCGTAGGTGGCGATGTGGCCCCCCACCCCGGCACCGCTGTCGGCAGCCTGTAATACCATAGCCAGGGCGTTCCAGCGGATCATTTTCTCGATGCGCTGCTCAAGCTGCAGGTTACCGGGATAAGCGGGCTGTTGGGACAATGGAATAGTGTTGCGGTAGGGTGTATTGAGCGGCACTCCATCCGGCTGTATACCACTCGCGACCAGCCGTTCCTGCAGCGCACAGAGTATTTCCCGCGCGCGCCCGGCACCCTGGCACCGCAGAATATCGTCCAGGGACTCCAGCCATTCCGCCAGTTCCAAATCGCCATCGCCAATAAGGTCGTGCGGATTCAATTGCATATTCACGTTGCGTGATTACCCGTCCAGTTTGTGTCGGCAATTTCCCATCGCCGCCTGTGGCTGGGTACCACAGCAGTATGAATCAGCACTGCGCGGCGGCGACAGCATTATTTTTCCGGGGGAGGTGGGCCCCTGTCAGGCGATAGTGTCCAGGGCCTGATCCAGGTCCGCCAGAATATCCTCGGCGTTTTCCAGCCCCACCGCCAGCCGGATCAGCGTGCGGGAAATTCCCGCCGCCGCCAGTTCCTCCGGCTCGTAGGTGGAGTGGGTCATGGACGCCGGATGCTGGATCAGGGTCTCCGCATCACCCAGGCTGACCGCGCGCTTACACAATTGCAATTGGTTGATAAAGGCCACTGCCTGCTCAAAACTGCACTGCAACTCAAACGCCATCACCCCTCCGGCACCCTGCATCTGGCTGCCCAGCAGGCGGTAGCCGGGATGGTCCGGGAGACCGGGATAGTAGATTTTTGCGATGGCGCTGTGCCCCTGCAGGTACTCGGCCACCCGCTGCGCATTCTCGCAGTGGCGCTGTACGCGCAGATGCAGGGTTTTCAGGCCGCGGATAATGAGCCACGCATCGTTGGGGCTGATCACCGCGCCCATGTCCTTGCGGGTGGTCATTTTGATGTGATCCACCAGTTCGCGGGAACCACACAGAATACCGGCCACCACGTCCCCGTGCCCGTTCAGGTATTTGGTGGCGGAGTGCAAAACCAGGTCGATGCCGTGGGTCGCCGGGCGCTGCAGGATGGGCGACAGGAAAGTGTTGTCGATAATAGTGGTGATACCCAGCTCCCGGCCTATGGCTCCAATGACATCCAGGTCGATCACTGTCAGACAGGGATTGATTGGCGTCTCACCGTAAATCACTTTGGAATTCGGCTGGATAGCGGCGCGCAGCTTCTGCTCGTCCTCCAGGTCCACAAAGCTGACTTCTATGCCCAGCGCCGGCAGCTGATGACTGAACAACGCAAAGGTGCAGCCGTAGAGGCGGTGGGAAGTAATCAGGTGGTCGCCGGCTTTCAACAGGCCGAAAACCGCCGCGGAAACGGCACCCATACCGGAACCGAAAGCGGCCGCCGCCTCGGTTTCCTCCAGTATCGCCATGCGGGCTTCCAGTTCATCCACCGTAGGGTTGCCCAGCCTGGAATAGATGTGGCCATGGGCATCGCCGGCAAAACGGTCCGCGCCCTGCTGCACATCGTCGAACACAAAGGTGGAAGTCTGGTAGATGGGCGTCGACAGGGGGCCGTGCTCGCCCTGGGACGGTTTGCCACCGTGAATCGCGTTGGTTTCGATATTGTTAGATTTCCACATGTGTGCCTCTTTATGGTTTTCAGCTAGGGCCTAGCAGGCTGTTGAAATTCGAAGAATTTCGACGCCTGGTACCGGAATATGGATGTTCCGGAAAAATCGGCGACGCCTAAGTCGTTGATTTTGGGAGAAAAGTGAAAATCACATTTTTCACTTTTCGTGTTTTGAAACAGGCAGGATGCCTTTTTCAACAACCTGCTAGAGTTCCGGCAGGTCCAGCTGGGTTGTCTGCTTGAGCGCCTTCAACACTATGCTGGTATGAATCCTGGCAATGCCCGGGAGAGGTATCAGCCGTGTGGCAATAAACTGGTCGAGCGCGCGGTTGTTCACCGTGGATACCTTGAGCATATAGTCGTACTCACCGGTGACATGGAAGCACTCCAGCACTTCCGGCATGGCCACCAGGCTATCCAGAACCCCCGCAATGCGCTGGTGCTGGTGCAACTCCAGAGCGATCTCAATCAGTGCCAGGTTGTCGTGGCCCAGCTTTGCCCGGTTGAGCATCGCCGCATAGCCGCTGATATAACCCTCCTCCTCCAGCCGCCGGACCCGCGCCAGTGTCGCCGGTGGCGACAGGTGCACCCGGTCCGACAGGGCCACATTACTGATGCGCCCGTCAGCCTGGAGCACTCGCAGAATGGCGATGTCGGTGCGATCCAACGACGAAGCTGAGTTTAACATTGGGAGTCCTTTGCAGATTTAAGTTAAGTAAAAATAAGTATATTCCGAATATTATTAAGTATCAGTACCAAAAACACCGCAAGAGCGAAAAATATTCTGCCGGGGAATTGGCCCTTTTGCCGATTGTTAGGTCTCCATAGTCACGGGGGGCGGGTCCCTTGTAGCGGGCCAATGGGATTTACGAAAGCAGGCGTGAGGCATCCCCTGGAGGCCCGGCAGCTTGTGACACTGAAGAGAAGCGGGTTTGTCCTCTTGAACACCCCTGGAGGCCTTTCCAAAGACCTGGATCAGGCGCAACACATAAGATAGAGAAGAGGCTGCAAACAAATGGCTTGAGGCGCCGTTTAAGCGGCAAAACGCACCAAGGCTGCCGAAAGGTACTGTACCCTTGGATTTGCTGATTAATTGACCAGGCGAATGATTTTTTAACCAAACTCAATCCCGAGTGTAGGGATTTGGCCATAATTGAAATTTTTATGGCCAGCCCGGTAAGTATTTGGGACTTTTTGAGACAAAGAGTCCTGAATGGCAATTTATAGCTTAACGACAGCTTGTATGCCTGGATAGGCCTGAGCGTAGAAGCAAGGTTATCTCAGTAAGTGTAAATAGGCCCTGGCAGGTTACTTAAAAAATCTTAGTCAGCAGCCTTCTGTCCCGAACAGGAATCTTTGGGGCACAAATCAGGCGAGTAGCAGCTTGTCCTGTCGTCGAAGGTTTGCGGACAGGCACCGCAAACCCGGGTTGCTAAAAGCCAGGCAAGGCTTTTTCAACATGCGCTTAAAAGGCTCCGGCAAATTCGCCCCTGCCTCATTGTTTCCCGAACAAAGGAGTTTGATGCATGAATCTTTCCTATTTTTTTAACATCCCCGCGCGTCACGTCAATGCCGTCGCCAATTGGACTGTGGTTGGGTATCTCCTCTGGACAGGCATACTTTCATTTGGAGAAACCGGCACCCAGCTGATCACTAACTGGTTCAGCGGGCATATTCTGTTCTCCGGCTTCGATAGCACATGGGTACTGATGGCCTGGCTGATTGGCGGCTTGAAACTCCTCACCGCGATTGGCCTCAGCCAGCCAAACCGCCACAGTGCCAGTTATCAGTGGGCGGCGCTGACGGCCTTCATACTCTTTATCGCCCCCACTACGCTTCTACTGACCAACCCGGTTTGGGTGGAGTCCTATGGTGGCTTTCCCATTATTGGCTCGGGCCAGGGGATCATAAAATACTTCTCCATGGCCGGTGTGGCGCTTTATTTGTATGCCCTGGCCACTTCATCACAAAAATGTCAGCGCATAGCGGTTTGGCTCTGCATATTCGGCGTTGCCATTGTGATGGGATGGATCGGCGCCATGAAATTCTTTGAGTTCGAAGCCCAGGGAATTTCCCGCTTGATGCAAACCAATATTCTGTTCTCCTGGACTTACACCCTCTGGAGCACCCAGGGCGCATCAAACTTTATTGGTATTGTGGAGATTATTTTCCTGCTGGCGCTCCTGTGCGCGCCCCTATCCAGGTACATCGGCCTGTTTGGACTGGCGGGCATATTCGCCACAGCCTTCGGGACCACAACCTTTATTCTCAACACCCCAGGGTACGAGGGTTTTCTCCTTAACCTCAACAGCACCGGCCAGTTTATTATTAAGGACTGGTTATTGTTTGCCGCCGCGCTGATATTCTATACTTCAGTAGTCAAGCGGAAACCTGGGCCGGCTTAAGCTGCCGGGTCGATTAGGGACAAAAGGGAATTTTCACAGGGATTGTGTCCAGGGCCTGTTTACACTATACCCATTGGGAAACTGATACCCGCCATCCCCCAATCGCAGCCTCCGGATTGAGCCACTTTTCCGGAGGCTTGGGGCCGACTTTCCCCACAAGTAGCTTAGCTGTTAAGCTCTCCAATCCAGAAAATTTCTCCGGCTAAATCTCACCTTCACTCCCGCCTTTTATAGAAATTTAAAGCAATTTCCACGAATGTAAAATTAGTGTCCCCATGCTTTTTGTATAGGCAATTGAATCCAGCAATACTCTAATGGAATGGCTTGCCCGGCCCATAAAAGGTAAGCGTCCGGGCATCACACCTTGTCAGCAGGAACCCAGTTATGGGGCAGCAGCTCGCCGATAGCACTGGCGCGATGCATCGGTAATCGCTGCATCACATCTTTCAGATACGCAAAGGGATCATGACCATTCAGCTTGG
>NZ_JBFLAB010000057.1:0-27637 GCF_040742695.1 Microbulbifer discodermiae
GAAGCCCAGAACGCCAAAGGTGTCCTGCTCGGTGTTCTGCATAACGGCGACCCCCTCGCCTGGGAAATTGTCACCCAGGTCGACTGCGCAGGCCTGCGCATCGTGTACAAGATCAGTGTGGGCGGTATCAGCTATGCGGCTGGTATTGATCCACAGCACCGGGTGATTACCCACAATGCCTACCACAAGCCTTGAGAGAGAACACCATGAGCGAACTGCTTTACAGCGCCGCCACCGTTAATAACCTGGGCATCGGTCAATCCGCCTACCAGATCGATAACGGCGCCCACGCGGGCCTGATCATCCGGGTCGAACAGACCAAGCAGGAAATCGACTTCGACAACGATGGCGAGATCGACCAGATCAACTACAAAACCAGCGGCGCGGTGATCGACAGTGACAACAACGTACTGGCCACCACCGATGGCACCAGTTATCTGATTCCCGGCAAGGTGGATTCCATTATGGCCAGCGCCGCCGCCGAGGGCACCATTGACCTGCTTGTGGAAAAAGCGCGCTTTAAAGACGAGTGTGTTCACCGGGTGCTGCGCCTGAAAACGGTGCTGGATGCGGCGTAATCCGTCCGTATATACTGGCGCGAAAAACAAAAGGGGGCTGAGAATTCAATGGACAAAGTAGGATGGTTTTTTGACCAGTATGTAAGCGTAAAAGTTATATTGGCCGCGTTAGGAGGCTATTTCCTAAAATGGGCTTCAGATAGGCGCAATCATACATACGCTGCAAAAAGAAATGCGGAACAGGATGAGCGCCGCTACAAAAATGCACTGCGGATGGCTGCGCTGGATAAGCGCCTGGAGGTTTATGCAGAAGCCTTTTCTTTGCTAATGGACTGCCGCAGTCAATCTTTTACCGAAACCAAGCATGAGGAAGCCCGGAAAAAGCTGTGGAATTTCCTTAAATCCAACACCGTTTATTTGGATAAAAAGACTGTGTTAGAGGTTAGGGGGGCGTTAGCTGGCTTCGAATGTGCATTGCAGCGGGAGCAGAACAGCCAAGCCAACTTAAAAGATTTATGGTCTTCAGTTCATGACGCCTTAGACGCGGTTTTAGAGTTCACAAGTCTCCCGCCTCTTAAAGACAAGCCGCCCTCGGTGGCTTCGCAACAAAAATCAACCTGATAGGGCAGGGTGATCCCGGCTGCATCTGTGCCAGCGGTACTAAATCACCAGCCTGATGATTTGGGGCTAGAAAGTTTCACGCGTGAAACTATAGCGGGTGGCGCGGCAGGACGCCGCTTGTCAGAAACACAGGCAGGAACTCTAACCATATTCTAACCAAATTTGGCAATTCTGTTGGTTGATGGTGCGGTGGAGTGAAAGAGGATGAAACCAGCGGTCTAGCTGAAGGAAGCCGCTAAAACTTCAATAAAATCAATGAGTTGAGGGGGATTGAGGAAGGTTGAAAATGGAGGCGCATGGTAGACCCGAGCGGACTTGAACCGCTGACCTCTGCCATGTCAAGGCAGCGCTCTAACCAGCTGAGCTACGGGTCTCCTTCACCGCTCCCGGGAAGTCGCGGGGCTGCAGAGGACGCGAACTTTAGCACCAGAGTCCGGCCTTTTCAACAGGGGCGGAAGACTTTTCGCCCCCGATTTTCCACCGGCCAGTGGGCCAAACCCGAAGCCTGGCGCTCGGTGAACCTGGATTCACCCAATAGTCGAAGTGTCCGATGCCTACTGCCCCGCCTCCTCCTTCAGACGGATCAGCTCATCTCGCAGTTTGGCTGCGGCCTCGAATTCAAGGTTTTTGGCATGGCTGTACATCTGCTCTTCCAACTGCTCAATCCGGTTCCAGCGTTCCTGATCTGAGAGCGGCTGCGGTTCCACGTCATACCGCCCCTTGTCTTCGGCAACCTTGCGTCGACTCCGGCCCGGTGTGCCGGGGGCAACCGCCCCCTCCATAATATCCGCGACACTCTTGCGAATACCCTTGGGAGTGATGCCGTGCTCCTTGTTATAACCTACCTGTTTTTCCCGTCGGCGCTGAGTCTCATCCAGTGCACGCCTCATAGAATCCGTCACATTGTCCGCATAAAGAATGGCCCTGCCATCGAGATTGCGGGCTGCGCGTCCAATGGTCTGGATCAGTGAACGGTCCGAGCGCAAAAAGCCTTCCTTATCCGCATCAAAGATAGCCACGAGGGCCACTTCCGGCATATCCAGCCCCTCCCGCAACAGGTTGATACCCACCAGCACGTCAAACTTACCGATGCGCAGATCCCGGATAATTTCCACACGCTCGACAGTATCAATATCCGAATGCAGATAACGAACCCGGACATCATTGTCGCTCAAGTATTCTGTAAGGTCCTCGGCCATACGTTTGGTCAATACCGTAATCAATACCCGCTGATCCGCATCGGCACGCCGCCGAATTTCCGACAGGCTGTCATCCACTTGAGTGGATGCCGGTCGCACTTCCACTACTGGATCCACCAGCCCTGTGGGCCGCACCACCTGCTCCACCACCGCGCCAGCATGTTCATGCTCGTAAGGGCCCGGTGTGGCAGAAACAAAAATCGTTTGTGGCGACAGCTTCTCCCACTCTTCAAATTTTAGCGGCCGGTTATCCAACGCCGATGGCAGGCGAAAACCATATTCCACCAAAGTCTCTTTGCGCGATCGGTCACCGCGGTACATGCCGCCAATCTGCGGTACCGTGACATGGCTCTCGTCGACAAACAGCAAGGCATCGTGCGGCAGGTAATCAAACAGTGTCGGTGGTGGCTGGCCGGCAGCTCGCCCGGAAAGATAGCGGGAATAGTTTTCCACACCGTTGCAGTAGCCCAGCTCCTGCATCATCTCCAAATCGTAACGGGTTCTCTGCTCCAGCCGCTGCGCTTCCAGGAGTTTGTCATTCTTGCGGAGCTGTTCGAGACGCTGTTGCAATTCCTCCTTAATCTGATCAATAGCTTTAAGGATGGTTTCCCGGGGAGTTACATAGTGCGACTTGGGAAAAATGGTGATACGGGGCACCTTCTTGAGCATTTCCCCCGTTAAGGGATCAAAAAGCGTCAACTCTTCAATCTCCTCATCGAAAAGTGATACTCGCACCGCTTCCAAATCCGAATCCGCTGGGTAGATATCAATCACATCGCCACGCACACGATAAGTGGCACGCCGAAAGTCAGTATCATTGCGAGTATATTGAAGCTCCGCCAGGCGCCGCAGTAAAGTCCGCTGATCAACCAAGTCACCCCGATCCAGGTGAAGCACCATCTTCAGGTACTTGTCCGGGTCACCCAGGCCGTAAATAGCAGATACCGTAGCTACAACAATCACGTCTCTGCGCTCAATCAGTGCCTTGGTGGCCGAGAGCCGCATCTGCTCGATATGTTCGTTGACCGAGGCATCCTTTTCGATAAAAGTATCTGAGGAGGGCACATAGGCCTCCGGCTGATAGTAATCGTAATAGGAGACGAAATACTCCACCGCGTTCTTGGGGAAAAACTCCTTAAACTCCCCATACAGCTGAGCGGCCAGCGTCTTATTGTGGGCCATAACGATCGCTGGCCGCTGAAGCTCCTCTACCACATTGGCCATTGTGAACGTCTTGCCAGATCCGGTCACACCCAGCAGGGTCTGGTGGCTGAGACCGTCCCCAATGCCCTCGACCAGGCTCCTGATAGCGGACGGCTGGTCACCCATAGGCGTGTAATTACAAACTACTTGAAAAGGACGCGAATCCATAATTGTGTCAGCCTGATCACCGAAATACGGTCCCGGATTGTAGGCCTTCTGGCCCCTTGACGACAATTCCCACAAAGACAGGTTGCGAAGGTCCCCAAAGGGATAGCGATATGCTCTTTCAGCCCCTGGATGAGTGGCCTCAAAAATGGCTAAAGTATCGACAAATCAAGGAGTTAAAGTTGAAAAAAAGAGTTGACCTGCCCAGCACCCCTCTATAAGATACGCGCCATCTGAACAGCCAAGCTGCTAAGAAATTCCGCCTTAGCTCAGTTGGTAGAGCAAATGACTGTTAATCATTGGGTCGCTGGTTCGAGCCCAGCAGGCGGAGCCAAAAAAATGCTTGTAATTCAATGAGTTACAAGCCGGAAAGGGCAACATCAAGAGATTGATGTCGCCCTTTTTTCGTTAAAGTGTCAACAAAGTGTCAACGCAAATTCAGCTGGGCCGCTCTTGGGCCAGATTTTTGCTTCATTTGTACCGCTATTGAGGAAACTCCGTACTGGCGCTAAAAAGCCTCTCTCGCAATCCGCTCAGGATGCTGGAAAGGCCGAGTTGCGCGTCTGGATTCAATTCCAGGTAGTTGCCGGGAGAGAGCACCAGTGAGAGGAAGTCGAGCTGGTGGATAGCTTCATCAAGGCTTTCCGTGACCGCCATTTGCTCGGGGCGAGGCCCGAGGCGGTGCCCGTCCTCGTGCAGAAAGCAGACTGTTTTACCGGTATCCGAATTTTTTAGAAACAGGCCGTCACCGCTGTCGTAGTAATGCAACAGCTGCTGCTGAGTGGCCCACAGGACACGGTCGTCGTGCTCGCTAAATACAGGTTGGGATTTGTGCTTGACCATAATGGTCCCCTTTTGATTTTACGACAGATTTAAGGCGTCGAGAGGGTCGTAACCTGCAAAAGGATCAGGTCCGGTTGATTTCCCCGAAGGGTATTGTATTCCCCGGCCTCTCGACATAACTGACAAATTTCGGGCACAAAAAAGCCGCTGTAACGGCAGCGGTTTATACCCGCCTTTTGTAAGAGGTTACGACACCTCAAGGCCGACTTTAGCGGCATGATCAAAGGGGGTCAAGCGGGTGTAGGTAATAAAGATTAATAAGGGGTAACTATAGGGCGCCAATGGCCCGCTAAGCACTCAGGAGTGCCAGGAACCGAGCCGATTCTTCTTGGGTAAGAGATAGCCCATACTTCTCGACTATCGCTATAAACCGTTGAACATAGATGGTCTGTACGGGTTCATAAGGCGGCATCCACTCATCAGGGCCTTTGTTTCCTTTGCTCTGATTACGGCCATCATCAACAAGCCACAGGTTCTCAGGATCTTCAGCAAACTGTCGCTTCAGTTCATTAGTCCAACTTGCTCCGCCATGTCTATGTGCCCAGGACAGCGGTACGATATGTTCGACATCCAGATCAGAAGCCAAGACGAAGAATTTACCCGTGTAGGGGTCCAGCCATAGGCCGGATTTGACGGTACAACCCTTTTCGTTTGTAAATGAGATTGGCGCTAAACTAAACTGAATCAACAGCTCATGACGAGTATTCTGGCAGTCTCTATCAGCATCTGACCAGCGTGGCAGCCACTCATTGCGGTCATAGATGTGAGTTTCAGCCTCAACTGCCAGGCAGCCGAAAATTGTTGTGGACAATACGATAGGTAGAATTAAGCGCATGGTGGGCAGCTCCTTTCTATTTGCTGTTCGGAATCGTATTTGAACAGCAGCACACTTTACTTTACAAGCAACGCTGAAAAAAAATCTTGCCCCCCTCGGAAATCTCGTGGTTACTGTCTTTCAACCAGTTTGACCTGTGAAAAAACCCTTCATTTCTGTTCAAAAGTGTTCATTTTGTGAAATCCCGAATATCGCCACAGTCCACGGCTTGGGGGGCCAATTTCATTGGGCAAAGGAAAGCTTAAAACCGGCAGGCGTGAGGAGGAGTGACCCGCAGCCCTTTCAAGGATACAATTAGGGAAAAATAAGATTTCAATGGTCAGATCTACAGCTATTTTTCTAGGTTTTCTGCCGTGGATACTCGATTAGCACGCCGGGGCAGCCGTAAATAGGCGATGAAAGAAATGAAAATGCGTAGTACCATTGCATAATGCTTGAGAATCATGCTTGCCTATGGCTTGATCTCTATATCACAGCTCAAAAGAAGCTTCGCTTCACCCTATGAAATAAGCTCCAGAGATCATATGGAAAATAAGATATGAAAAAGACCGATTGGGAAAAAATGAAATCATTCAAGCAAGCAGAGATAGACTTATTATCCGAATCCAAGCTTTCTGTAGAAAGTAAATGTATACCAGAGCATGAGGAATTTCTTGAGTGGTTTAGTGGGCGTCATAATAATCCACTTGTCATTGACATAAAAAAATCCCTTCATTGGTTTATCGAATATATGGGACACGACAGTTGGCTTGATCGCAGAAGAAAATTAATTGATTACTTTAGGAGACAGGAGAATAACCAGTACGAGAATTCTGAGAACCACGACCTCGAAAATGAGAAAGCAAGGCTAGCATTTCATGAAGACTGGATTGCCTGGTATTTATACCTTGCTGAATCGCTTGCGGATAGACCGGCTGCTGATGAGCCAGGTCAATCTATTAGAATCTATCCTTTCTTTGCCACAATTGGGAAGTTTAGTAAAGAGTTAAAAAAGGTACGCGGAATAGATGCTAAATTACATGATCTTCTTAAGAAAAGAATAAACCAACCCGACTCTGTCTTATTTGAACTTGTTGTAGCAATCTGTTACCTGAAAAATGGGTGGAAAGTAGAGTTTATTCCAGAAAAAGCAGAAACTAAAACACCAGATTTACATGTTGCACGTGGAGATCAAGATTACTTTGTTGAATGCAAAAGATTATCAAAAACAACACAATACGCTAAAGAAGAGAATGCTGAGTGGCGAAAAAGATGGCGAGAAGTTGTTCCTCTTTTAAATAAGTACCCTCATTCAGTATTTCTGGATGTTAAGTTCAAGGTAGAGGTCGCTAAAACTGATGTAAAAATAGTCGCTGAAGCTTTCGATAATATGGCTTCGTGTGGTGCTGTCAAATCCGGAGATTGCTATGAGAATGAGCATGTAATAATTTGTGCAAAGCATATAAATATGGGTAGGGTACACAGTCATCTTAATAAGTGGTTGGTTAGATATCCATCGGCTCAACTACATTCCCTAGTTGATGACAACTACGAGCCCCAGGGTAGCTATACCTTTGTTGGCACTGTCAAACTCGTTACAATCAGCCCTGATAATGAAAGTGTAGTTAATAGATTTGTTGATGAAATCGGTAAAATATCTTGTGCAAAGTGGGAGTGTGTGGCTGCAGAATCAATCGACAAAAAAGCTAAAGTTGTTAAGAATTTATTGGTTAAAGCCGTTAATCAAGCACCGAAAAATAGATCAACTATAGTACATATTGGCTATGAAACTTTACATGGCCCTCACATTGAATATTTACGTGATGCAAAAATACATGCATTGATTTCAAGTTTTTGTTTTAATGACAAAGACATACCTTCAATATTTTGCCACTCATTTCAACCTCGCCTTCTTGAGGGCGAGGACTGGGATTTTGCAGAAACCACTAAAGCCTATGGTTTTTCTGAAGACCCCCATAATTTACTGCATGATAATCTACTGATGGATAGGGAAGAATCAATAAGAGTAAATGGAACTCATTGGTCTCAAGATATAGAAGAATATCTTAACCGGTAAATTCATTACAACGCGCAATTGTCAGGTGAGTTCCCGTAGTTCCCAAGCTATCTAAAAATACGAACTTTATTTCAATCCACAACCGAAAAAAGGTTATATTTTAAACTATCAGGGCTCCCCTTGTACCCATTAATCACCGGTTCTTACGTTAGCTTCTGCCCATTTCCAGGGTAGGAGTGTCTAGGCAAGCTTGCCGGTAATTGCTCCGTTTTCTGGTTTAACTGAGTGAAAAAAGCCCTATAAATTAGCAGACGTAAGGAATTTAAGGGCTTTGATCACGATTGTAAAAAGTAGACACACAGTTTAATTCCGTGTTTCAAGTTCAATCCCGGTAGTGTATCCACGTCCATCCACTCTATGGTTACAGCTGGCAATCAGCCAGTCGGTTCCGTCGATTTCCGCTTTAAACCCTTCGAGCCGCACCGGCTGCTCGGGGTAGAGGTCGGCGCGGCCCAGGGCCAGTTGATAACTCATGGTGGCCAGGCTGCGCTGGATGCGTTGCCACTCGGCTCGGGCCGCCTGTTTGGCTTCCTCTTCGTTGGCAAAGCTTTCCTTGAGTTGTTTGGCATCGTCGCCGGCCCCCACCAACACAGTTTTGCGCTCGGCGTTTTCGCTGTCGTACCAGTCGGCGCGCACACCGGTGTAGCTGTCGCGGTCGGCGATATGGTATCGATGCCGGTCGCCATCGCCGCGACGAATCGTGGCAGTGGGCAGGGGCGTGCCGCTGGCATTGGTGCCCTGCTCCACGGGAAAAAACAGCAGCCGGCCGGCCTTGATGGTGGCGACGGCGTCGTGGCGCTTGCCGAGGCGGGTTAACAGGTTGGCGTCGCTTTCGGTCTGGTCCAGGTGGGGGATGGCTATTCGGGCCAGGTCAGCGGCAATACGCGGTGTGAGTTGGTGTTCGCCGGCGAGGATTTTCAGGATCTGGCCCAGGGTGGTCTGATCCCAGCTGCGCTCGCGGCGGTTGCGCAGGGCTGCGGTGAGGTCGGCGCTGCGGGCGCGCAAGGTGAGACGATCGGGAGCGCCGCTGTGTTCGATTTCGTCGACACGAAAACGGCCTTTGTTCCGCAGGCCACTGTCCTGCCAGCCCAGGGCGACGGTGAGCTGGGCACCGCGTTCGGGCAGCGCCAGACGGCCGTCGTGATCCTGCAGCCGCAGGGTGAGCTCGTCGGCTTCGCCACCGCGGTGTTCGCTGAGGCTGAGTTCAATAAGGCGCGGGGCCAGGGTGTCGGTGAGATCGCGCCCGTCCAGAGTGACACGCCAGGCGGGTATTCTGTGGCCGCTCACAGTCCGTCCACTTGTTTGAGCTGCAACTTAAATTCAATACGCCGGGCGCTGCCATCGGCAAAAAACAGGCTGCGGCTTTCCTGCAGGGATTCAATCACCCAGGCACCGTGGACATTGCCATTGCCGTCCACCAGGGTCCAGGCTTGGCCCCGGTCGGCCATGTCCCGCAAAGTACCGAGGGATGCGGGGTCGCCGGTGAGGTCGGGAGCGATTAATCCGCTCAGGGTAATGGCGTCATTGCCGGGGCCGAGAAACTGGGTGGCGGCGCGGGCGCCGATGCGTTCGCTGCCGGCATGGCGCCAGGCGGTTTGCCGCTGCAGATCCCGGTAGGCGGCGGAGGACAGGGAAAAGGCGAACAGGCCCAGGCTCATCATCATTTTTTTTGCCTCAGTCGTAGTCGCGCAGGCTGGCGCGACGGCGGGCTTCTCGCTCCCGCTGCAGGTTTTGGATTTCCTCGCGCACCAGGCTTGCGATGGCCGCGGCATCCATACCGGGAGCGGGATAAATATTGATGGTGACCGGCCCGATGGATGCCTCCGCCGCGGCGGTCTGGCGCTGGGCGGAGAGCGGCGGGCGCTGATCGATGGCGACGGCGGGCATGGTGGCGGCGGCAATAGTGAGACCCGCACCGAGGCCAGCACCCAGACCGCGCAGGCGGCGGTTAAAGTGATCCAGTTGACGCAGGGGCTGGTTCTGCCGCGCATCGAGGCCGCGGCTAAAACCGTCCATGGTGTCGCGACCAAAGCCGGCAAAAACCCGGCTGGGGGAACGAATCCCCAGCTTGTCCTTAAAAAACCCGATGGCGCTGCCGGCGGCGCCGGTGATGACATTTTTGAGGGCGCCGATTTTGGCTTTGATGCCGGCCACCAGGCCGTCGATCAGCGCCCCGCCCCAGGCCATGAGTTTGTCCGGCCAGCCGCCGAGAATATCGTTGATGATGGTCCACAATTGCGTGAATCCCGCGCGGATGCGGTCGCCGTCCCCGGTAAAAATCCCGGCGATCACCTCCCATACAGCGCCAAAATAATGGGTGATCCCCTGCCAAAAGACCCGCACGCCCTGAACCAGTTCGCCCCACAGGCCGGCAAAAAATGCCCTGATGGGTTGCCAGTATTCCATCAGCAAAAAAGCGGCGCCGGCGATGGCCAGCAGCACCCAGCCGATGGGATTGGTGAGCAGAAAAGCAAACAGGGTTTTAAAACCGGCCAGCACCGCGGGAATGACGCTGGCCTTGAGCCATAAAAGCAGGGTTCCCAGTCCACTGAACACCGGCGCGGCGGCAGCCATGGCAAACCGCAGGCCGGCGGTGGCCATCATCAGGGCACCAAAGCTGAACACCAGGGCGCCACCCAGGGTGAGCAGTACCGCGAAAATGGCGGCGATGGTACCCAGTACTTTTGTCAGTTGCGGATAGGCTTTAAGGGCTTCGCCGGTGCGGCGGACCAGGCCGGTAAACACGCGACTGACTGTGCGCAGGCTGGGCTCCAGGGATTTGAACAAAGTGATGCCCAGATCCTGGGTGGCGGACTGCAGGGATTTGAGGTCGCCCCCCAGGTTGTCCATTTTGACTTTGGCCACCCGTTCGGCGGTACCGGCGACGTCGTGCAGTTGCGCCGCGTATTGACTGAGCGCCCCCTGGCCTTCGCGGGTCACCAGGTCGGCCATGCCGGCGCCGGCGCGCTGGCCAAAAATCTGTTTGAACAAAGCGGCGCGATCGGCGCTGCCGATATTTTTGGTGGCCTCGCCCACGTCGGCGATGATTTTGACAATATTGCGCAGGTCGCCGTTGGCGTCCGCGGCGCTGACACCGATGGAGGCCAGGGCTTTACCGGACATGCCGGCGGTGTCGCCCACCCGGTTGAGCACTTCGCGCAGATTGGTGCCGGCCATGCTGGACTGGATGCCGATATTGCCCAGCAGGCCGGCCATGGCGGCGGCGGTTTCCAGGTCGACGCCCATGGCCCTGGCCTGGGGGCCGACGTATTTCATGGTTTCGCCGAGCATTTCCAGGTTGGTGTTGGAGGTGACGGAGGTGGCGGTGAGCACGTCGGCGACGCGCTGGGTGTTTTTGGCCTCGATGCCGAAAGCGCCGCTGATATTGGAGACGATATCGGCCACCTGGGGCAGCGCCATATCCCCGGCCAGGGCGGTGTTGAGCATGGCGGGCATGGCGTCGCGAATGGCCTGCGGGGAAAAACCGGCCTGGGCCAGAAACACCTGGCCCTGGGCCGCCTCGGTGGCGGTGAAGGCGGTGGTGGCACCGAGCCGGCGCGCCTGGGTTTCCAGCATTTTGAGGCGCGGGTCGTTTTTGTCCAGGCGGGTTTTGGCCTGCACGTCGGAGATGGCGGTGGAAAAATCCAGCCCCGGCACCAGGGCGGCGCCCATGCCGCGCAGGGCGCGCTGTCCCAGGAAGGCGGCGCCGGCGCCGTGCAACAGGGCGCTGCGCCCGCCCTCGTGCAACCGCCGCGCACTGGCCTGGGCGCGGGCCAGTTGTTCCAGCCGCGCTTTTTGCAATTGCATGGCGCGGTTGGCCTTTTGGGTCTCGGTGCGCAGGCGCCGCTGTTCCTGGACCAGGTTGCGGGTACTGACCCCGGCGCTGCCGAGCCGGCCGCGCAGTTGCTGCAGTTTGCGGATCTGCTGCTGGTGGCTGTGTTTAAGTGTGCCCGCCGCTTTCTGGGCGCGCTGGAAATCCCGGCGCAGTTGCCGGCTGGGATTGCTGGTGTCGCGGATTTCCCGGGCCAGTTCATTGACCCGCTGCCGGGCGGACTGCAGGGCATTTTGGGAGCCGCGCAACTCTTTGTTCAGGCTGCGAAAACCATCCAGCGTTTTTTGGGTCTGGTTGAGTTCCTTTAAACGCTCGCGGGTTTCGCGCAGGGCTTTGGCGGTGCCGGTGCTGCCCCGCATCACCCGACGCAGGGGTTTGGTGGCTTTGTTGACGGTGCTGAGCAGCAGCTGCAGGCGGAGGTCGGCCATCTCAGGCCGCCCCCGGACGCGGGATCAGTGTTTGTCGTGGGGATTGCCGAACCAGCGGCCGCCGCGGCGCACAAAGCCGGCCCAGAACAGCAGCAGGCCGAGGCACGCCAGTAGGGCGATGCCCAGCAGCAGATACAGAAACAGCATAATGATCAGGTCCATGACCGCAGTATAGTGGGCTCACTTTTCACTGCCACTCCGCTTTCTGGCACGCTCGCGCCATTGCATCAGTTCCTGCAGATCCATCTGCGCCATGGCCGCCGGTGACCAGTGGAATATCGCGGCAATATCCGCCATGGCGTCGTCTACCCAGTTGGGTACCGGTCCATCCTGCGCGCGAAAAAACCCGCGATTTCACCGCCCAGGGCCAGGAGGTCGCCGGGTTCCAGCTCGGCGACGTCCTGTTCGGTAAGGGTGGGTGCGCTGATGCGCGGCAGCAGTTTCTGCATGGAGATCACATCCAGGTTGGCGATATCGATCAGCGCCAGGCCGCGCAGTTCTCCCGCCTTGGGTTTGCGCAGGGTGATCTCTTTAATCACCTGGTCGCCGCGCTTAATAGGGTGTTCCAGCGTTACCGGTTCGCTGGTTTGCGCTGTTTGTTTGCTGCCGGCCATAGGGCCTCTCCTCTGTCATTGATTTGGCGATGCGGTTTTTTACAGGCCGATGGCGCGGCGCTGCTGGGCCAGGCGGTCCGTGCCGTTGACGTTTTCCACCAGGTTCAACAGGTCGATTTCAATCACGGTGCTGCCGTTGATGCTGAGCTTGTAGTAACTGCAGGCGGTGGTGACACTGAACTCGGTGTCCTCGCCGGCCTGGGCGTCGCCAAACTCGATTTCCGAGTGGCGGCCGCGGATCACCACTTCCACCGCGTCCACGGCGCCGGTGTCGTCGCGCTGGTAGGCGCCGGCAAAACGCAGTTGCACGCCGTCGTGGCTGGTGATGCCGTACTGTTCCAGCACTTCGCGCATCAGGCCGCCGTAGGTGGCGGACAGTTCCAGCGCTTCCTGGCCGTGGTCGATTTTGACCGGGCCGCTCATGCCGCCGCCGCGGTAGTCCTCCATGCTGCGGGTGAGCGTGGGCAGGGTGACGCTGTTGACCTGCCCGAGATAGGAATTGCCATCGTTAAACAGGTTGAGATTTTTGAGTTTGCGGGGCAGTGCCATGATGAGCGCTCCTGTTTTTTCCTAACCGCTGACGCGGTCGGCGAAGTCGGCCAGGTATTGATCGGTGATGCGCTGTTGCAGCAGCAGGTTTTCCAGCGGCGGCACCGGGGTGTAGTCGTAGTCGATCACCAGCTGCCCGTCGGCCAGGCTCTGGCTGGTGTTGGCGTTTTCGTCGTACCAGCAGCGGGCATCGATCAGGGCGCCGAGGGCCTTGAGTTGTCGGAACTTGGCGTTGATGCCTTCGATAATGTCTTTCACCAGGCTGGGGTGCATGGGTTTGTCGACAGCCCAGGCGACGCTTTCGGCGATGGTGTCCGCCAGCACCTGGGCGGTGCGGGTGGCGGACTCGAAGGCGAACAGCGGATCGTCCGCACAGGTGCGGGAACCCCAAAACCGAAATCCGTTGTGATTGACCAGAGTGGTGACGTCGGCGGCGTTGAGAAAACCGGCGTCGGTGTTGGGATCCTGCAGATCCCAGTGCACGTCGGCACTGATTCCGGTGACACCGCTGACGACGACATTGGACAGGGTTTTGTGCCAGCCCTGTTCTTGGTCGATGCGCGCGCGCAGGCCGAGGGCGCGGGCGGTGGCAAAATCCGGGCTGTTGACGCTGCCGTCCCAGGCGAGGAAGTCGGGCCAGATAATCATCAGCTCGCGGTCGGAAAAGTTGCCGCGATAATCGCTGACCTCTTCCTTGGTGACACTGGGACCGGCGCTCACATAGGCCATGGCGCGCAGCTTTTTGGCCAGCACACCCAGGGCGGCGGCCACCTCCTGGGTGTCGAGTCCGGGACAGCCCAGAATACGCGGCGTGACTCCCAGCTGTCCCTGGGCGGCCAGCAGCGCCTGCAGTCCGGTGTACTGGCCGTCGACGCTGCCGCCGATCACATTGGTGCTGGTCTCGGCCGCGTCCAACCCTTCGGCCACGCGCACCGCCACCACCAGGGGACTGGCCTGGTCGGCGATGGCATTGAGGGTTTTGGCCAGGGTGCCGCTGGTGCCGGCTTTTTCGAGGGCGCCCTGCACGTCGGTGATCAATATCGGTTTGTTCAGGGGAAACATTGTCTCGTCCGCGTCGACGGCGGTGGCCACCAGGCCGATCACCGCGGTGGAAATGGTGCGGATAGGACGCGCGGTTTCGTTGACTTCGACAACGCGGACGCCGTGGTGATATTCAGTTGCCATAAGGCCCTCCAGTTTCCGTGCCCAAGGGCACGGTGATTTGTGTGGGGACGCGGTCGACACTGCCCTCCAGCCGCAATAAAAAAGCGCCGTCCCTGTCCAGGGTAAAAAGTTGCACCCGGGTCAGGCGCAGGCGCGGCTCCCAGCGCATCAGCGCCATAGCGGTGGCGCCATAAAGGCGCGCGCGGGTGGCGGTGTTGAAAGGCTGGTCCAGCAGTTCCGGAATCAGCGAGCCGTAGTCCCTGCGCATCACCCGGCTGCCCAGCGGCGTCTGCAGTATGTCGGCGATGGACTGGCGCAGATGCGCTTCCCCCTGCTGGGCGCGGCCGTCACTGGCGCTGGTGCCCTTCATTACTGCGGCTCTCCACTCAGACCGCCGCCGGGGGTGACACCAGTGGTCCTGTGATGCGCGAGGCTGACGCCCTCGCCCTTGACGTCGCCGGTGGCCTCGATACCGCCATCCACTTCGACTTCACCCTTAATGCCGGTAGCGCCCTCGATCTGAGTGGCGCCGACAATTCTGGTATCGCCATTCACTGTCAGGGGACCGTTCAGGGTCATGCCGCCGCCGGCGGTGATTGCGGCGCTGCCGTCTTCGGGCAGTGTGGCGGTCAACTGGTGTGCCTCGTGGTCGTAACGGATTTCCGCACCGTCCGGATAGCGCACCAGGTGGCTGGTGCCGACGTTGTCCGGCGCCGGATTGGCCTGGGAATACAGGCCCCGCAGCACCAACCCCTGCTGCAGATCACCGCCGGGGGAGAGGAGCAATACCTGCTCGCCGATTGCGGGGGGATCCCACTGGGTGGTGGCGCCGGCGCGCAGGCTGATCCAGCGCAGCGGCGCGGTGGCGAGCTCACCGGATTGAACCCGACAGCGCGCCTCCCGGTGCTGCACCTCAACAATGGTGCCGAGGCGGATCAGGTTGGCGAGCAGGCGGTACAGTTGGGTGTGGGATTCCATGGGGGGATGGTGCGGCAGCGGCGCGGCCACCGCAGTGAGGCGGGTTTGTAGCGGGGGTGATTACAAGTCGGGGGCTCTCAAAAACTTGTGCCTGGTTCCATCTATAGATGGAGCCAATTGCGCCGTGTCACCTACAATTAGAAACGTGTATTGGAGATTACTACGTTCGATTTAGAGCATTTTCAACCTCACTAATGCATTTTTTTACATTGGGGTGTCCCTGCACCCATACATCGCCCAAATATTGTTGTATGGTTAAATTGCCAAGAACTCCTCTAACGCCTTCCGCGGTCTTCGCCTGAAGGAGCGTATGCGCTAGATCCATTACATCCTCAGATAAATCAGCAGCTGTTGTTTCTCCTAATTGCTCTCCCCATTCTTTTTGAATGGCAGAAATTAATTTTCCCAGGCACTTTTGAAGATCGGTTTTTCTTGGGGAGGGATATTTGTCTAGTTTACAATTATTCAATGGCGTTCTCACATCGAAAACAATGCCGCTCCGGCCATCTCAGATCAAATACAGAGTATCCGCGAACAACTTGCCGAGATTTACATAGTTTATTTGGGCAGCGAATGCTGAAAGCAAAAGAATAGATATAAAAACCTAAAATAATCGGCAGCCAAAAGTGCCATTGAGAAACAAATGACTCTGTGCCATTAGCCTCATTTTTCAAGGCCAGATGCAAAATGATCAATATAGATTCAGCCATGATCAATAACTGCAATTTTCGTTTTATGGACATATGAGCCTACTACAAATATTTATTTAGTTTCCACAACCACACTTTTCACCGATGATAGGCTTACCTCCACTTCCATGAGCAAGCACAGCTGCAGCACGGTCAAGATCTCTTGCAGTTAATGAAAAGGTAACGCTTTTTTCCATCGCATATCTTATATTTGGGCGGATTTCACCTGAAATAGAATCAGACATATTTGCATTGCTTTCAAAATTTACCCCTAGCTAACCTCCTGCGGAACCTACACCCGCTCCGACTGACGTGCCAACCCCATCAAATTTACATCTGCCTCAAAAAGATTGTCCAATCTCCAATCGCAGCTTTACCTCTAGCAAAACCGCTCTGCTCCGACTAAGCTGAAATTGAAAATCTTGGTCAGTGTTATGGCCCAGCTTTCTAATAGCCTAAAACATCTTGATCGTTTATCTGATCTTTAAAAGACTGCGCTTTTCCCGTATCAACAGGAAATCCATATTTTCCAGTTTCATAAAAATCACACAAACTTTCTAGCGCTCCCTCAAACTTAGAAAGTGCTGATTTTTTCACAAAATCTATACCAAGTTGTTCATCCTGCTCGATACCATTGCTTCCATGCAAAAGATCTAAACCATGAATCCATTGTGCGTGAGGATGCCCCTTCTCAGCTGCCTGCCTAAATAACTGTGCAGCCTTCTCTGTATCTCTTTGCACTAATTGTCCATTATCATAATGGACCCCCAATTCATGAATCGCAGGTGCATAGCCAGAATCTGCCGATTTCTTTAGCTGCTTAATGCTTCGTTCTTCAAAGTCTTCAATAGATTCTCTTGAAGCAGCACTAAGGCTAGACGCATAAAATAATGCTGCTGGATTCTCCGTAACAACTAAAGAATCGAGTAAATCTAGCGCGTTTTCAAAATTACCTTCATCAGCCTCTGCAAGTGCATGCTTGATAATTGAAAAAACGTCAGAGTCGAGAGCGTCAAGAAAAATATCTGAACTTCTTCTATACATATTTAGTCCCTTTAAAACATCCTATTACCTTTGTTGTCGGTACATTTGCACTGAGTATGCTTAGCTTGCTTACCCAATTTCCTTCGAGCTATTCTTTCTGCTTCTGCGCGAGCTTGGCTATAAGTTGGTGCAGTTGCAGTTCCAAAAGCAAATTCATCTTCAGGGCAATTACCCTCTTGCTGGCCGCTTGACGCGGCCCTACATGTACAGGTGACTCCGCGCTTTGGCCTATCTGGTTGATCTATGTTCCTGTTTTGAGAATTGTCCTTAATGGCATCTCCAATAGCATCAGCTAGCACCAACCCTAAACCAAACCCAATCACACCACCCACTACAGCACCTGGCGGACCTCCGACAGCGCCACCAATCCCGGCACCTTGTGCTGCCGTAGCTGGTGTCAAACCATATGGGTCGGTATTAATAATGGGACTTTGATAAGTGTAATTATAGGTGTTAAGACCACCTGCTAGACCAACAGGATCACTTTGAAAGTACCGCCCAGTGCTGGGCTCATAGTCCCTAAAGTAGTTGTAATAGCGTGACGCTTCCTCTCCCTTGATCTGCCCCGGAAAACGCAGGTTGACTGTAATTACGTTGGTATCGTTGTCCGGATCGGCATCCGGTGTCAACCGCCCAAAGGCATCGCTGTCCCAGCGCCAGACAATGGCTTCGCTGCTGTTGGTACCGATACGCGGGGTGTTGAGGTGGTCTGTGTGCAGGTAGGTCAGGGTTGTGCCCTGTACCTGGCCATTGTTGTATGTGACCTGGACTTGCGCGACCGGCATGGTGTCCAGGTAGATATAGTCAATCCGGCTCTGGATGTCGGTGCCGTTGCTGGCGTACTTGGTTTCACCCAGGTATTGGCCGCCCAGGTTGTAGTGCAGCAATGCGTCCTCGGCCTTGTCGGTGCGTACCCGTTGGCCGATGGCGTTGTAGTAATAAGTGCCTCGAAGTGTGCCGCCTTCGGTGTAGGTTTTGAGCCGGTTGGCGTGGTTGTAGCTGTACTGCTGTTGTCCTCCGTCGACGCTGGTGGTGTTGCCAGCGGCATCGCTCACCCAGGGCTGGCTGTCTTTTTGCGTTAAACGATTGGAAGTGGTCTCGTGGCTGTAGGTTGTGCTGCTCAGGGTACCGCCGGTATCGGTGGCGTCCTTTTGGGTGCGGTTGCCCACTGTATCGTACTGATAGTCGTTCTGGCCGGCGATATAGCCTTCGCCGGTGAGGCGGTTCAGATTGTCGTAGACAAAGGCCCTGTCTTTGTTGGTATCCAGGCTGTCGGCGATGCCGGTGATGTTGTTGGCCAGGTCATAGGTGTAGAAGTCGGAGCGGACATTGCCGATGCCGCTGGCGGTGACGGTCTCCAGCCGGCCGTCCAGGTCGTAGCTATAGCTCTGGGTGATGCCGTTGCCATAGTCCATGGAAGAGATACCGCCATAGGGCTGGTACTGGATATTGCTGACCAGGGTCTGGACCGTGGCCTGGGCATTCTCCTGACTAGTTATGGCGCTGATACGGCCTAATGTGTCGCGGCTGTAGCTGACGATACGGCCGGAGGGATAAGTGATGCTGGCGACACGGCCCAGGGCGTCATAGCTGTACTGGGTGCTGAAACTCCAGCTGGCGATGGTGTCGTCCTGCTGGGTGATACGGCCCAGGTCGTTATAGATCAGGGCGGTAGCGCCGGCGTCGTTGCTGAAGCCGGTCAGGCGGCCCAGGCCCTTGTTGTTGTTATCGGTATTGTCGTAGCTATAGGTCGCGTTCTCGGTGGTGCTGCCGGGATAGGTGATGGCGGTGAGGCGGTTGAGGGCATCATAGCTGTAATTGGAAACGATACCCCGCGCATCGGTGCGGGTGATGAGGTTGCCGGCCGGGTCGTGGTCGTAGTTGGTAATACCGGTATCGGGGCTGGTGAGTTTGGTGAGATTGCCGAGGAAGTCGTACTCATAGCTGGTGGTATTGCCGCGCTGATCGGTGACCGAAGTGATGCGGTCGGCAGTGTCATAGGTATATTGGATCTGGTTGGTATTGGCATCGGTGACGCTCTTGACCCGACCCAGGGCATCCCGGGTCTCTCCGGTGGTGTTCTGGTTGCCGTCGGTGGTGGAAGTGCGGTCGCCGTTCTTGTCGTAGGCGATGGAGGTGTTCTGGCCGTTGTTGCCATCCACATCAATCAGGCGGCTCAGCTCATCGTAGCTGCGGCTGACGGAGCGCACCAGGGTGGTGCCGTCGGCGGCATAAATCTTTTCATTCAACACATTGCCGGCGGCGTCCAACGTATATTCCATCCGCTCGCCGAGAGCATTCTCCACCGCGGTGAGACGGCGGGCGTCGTCGTACTCGAAACTGATGTCGGAGCCGTCCGGGTAGGCGATATTGGTGACCTGGCCCACGGCATCGTAGGTGTAGCTGGTGGTCTGATCACCGGAAGCTGCCTTGACGGTGGCGGTTTTCAGCCAACCGCGCGGGGTATAGGTGAAATGGGTCTGCAGGCCGTTAACATCCTGTACTTTCAGGCGACGGCCGGCGGCATCGTATTGGAGCACCGACTCCACCTGCCCCAGGGCATTGGTGGTGCTGGTGAGACGGTTGTTGGCGTCATAGCCGTAGGTGGTGATGTCCGAGACATCGGTGCGCGGGCCGTTGGCGGTTTCCATCTTGCCCGCTGCGGTGTAGGTATAGGACCAGTTCTGTTGTGTGACAGCCGCATTGGTGCCATGGGTCACCAGCAGGCTCAGTGCCCCCGCGAGCACGGATTGGGTATAACGCATATCGATTCCTTCAGATTCTTTTTGTAATTAGCGGTCAATAAAAATTTGTTCTCTGGCTTTTTTAGGGGGTTGCCACCGGCGTGACCTGCTTGCTCAGTTGCCGGCCGGCGCTGTCGTAGCTGTAATCGGTTACCGACTCCGCTGTGGTGATCTTGGTGGGCAGGTTCAAAGTGGGGTGCCACTCTGTGGTAATCACTTTAGCCTCGGGCGTGCCAGCCGCCTCGGTACGGGTCAGCTCCCGCCCCAGGTTATCGCGGGTATAGGTGGTGGTATTCCCCTCCCAGTCGGTTTCGCTGGCGATAAAGCCATTGGCGTCGTAGGTATAGCCTTTGTTGGCGGCGGCACAGTTAGTGGATTGATGACCTTCCACCTGAGTAAATTTTCTTACACCATTAATAGTTGTAAAGTGATAAGTTGTCTGCTTGTTTAGTGCATTTGTAGTCGTCACTCTTGGATCAGTTGTATCGTCAATATGGGTATAATCCAGGGTGACGTTTTCCGCATTGCCGTGATGCTCTGAACTTATAGCCCGCATTTGCTCGTCATAGGACCATGTGGCAAAGCGAACTCCAGCTTCATCTAATATCCCAGTTAACAACCCATAATGACCTTCACGGGCATCCTCATACAAAAACATTTTCTTAGCATTATCTGTATCAATGGCTGGTGTTTCATCAGGATAGATAATCCTTTCAAGTAAATTATCAGTAAAATATTCAAAAGAAAAACTCCTTCCATCAGGATCAATGACTTCAATAAGTTTATTCTCTCGATCATAGATCAGCTCTACAATTTGACCTGTATCGCTGCTGATAATTGTTCTTTGCGATTGATAATCCAGATCAATCTCTGTGGTTTTGACGGACCCTCGCCTCTGCAATTTAACAAGCTGCCCGTCAGTATTGTAAACTTGTTTTTCTTTTGGAGTTTGAAGCTCCCAGCCAGTTAAATTGTTATTCACATCCACAAGAGGCTGAAGGGCAGCGTTTTTAGAGTGAGCCTCAACCCATTCATTATTCAAATAATGGAAAACCAGTTCCGACCCTCTTGGAGTTTTAACATGAATGGCAAGTTCCTCAGCGGTGCTAATGTCAGGAGTAAGATACCAGTCCAGTGATCTTGGGACACCTGTCCTCCATATGGCCGGCACTGACCATTCGTTGTTTTTCCAAACTGCGGAAGTTGTTAATTCATAATCAAAAGACGTTTGCCATAGCTGGCTACCACTGGAATAAATAACAGCTGTATCAAGCAGTGGTTGTTCTGGTACAGAGGATAGCTTTTCCTCCTGTCGTTTAACGCCGCTACTAATAACAACGGGATTCCCAATGGTACATTTTGTAGGATGCTGATCTGGCGGTGGAGCATCGCCAAACCAATTCGCCCAACCCAGAATAATACCAGCTTTTCCTTCTATGTAATGAAGTACTCCTGGCGCTACTTCTCTAAAGTCCCAATGCCACGCATAACAGGTAGCACTTGCTACAGGGACCAAACCGGTATGTGAAAACCTTACATCGATAATTTCATATGCTTCTAGTAGGCGGGGATCAGGAATATAATTGCTTTTATACTCATAAAATAATTCCCGACATTGTGATTCCAGGGAGTCAAAAGGTGATCCAATTACCGTGGAACTATGAATAGAGGCGAAAAGTAATAGACAACTTGAGCAGCAAAACCTTCGCAAGGTCTTACTACACTTGAAAGATGATGGCATTTGTTTTACCTGCTTAATTCTACCTGATTGTATTTATTGTTATAAATTGCAATTAATTTATGTTCTAGCTTTTAGATAAATTCTCCACAAGTGTCAATTACACACCATTACATCCAGAGCATAAGGTGAATTGCATCACACTTATTAAAGCCATAAAGACAATGCGCTTGCCCGGATGCTCCTCTTAAGTTAAAGGCGGGATTTACCACTTGTAACTGGTATCAGAGAGGGCCGCCCCCAAGGCAGGTGGCCTTGACCCGTACCACTTTGTCGATCAGCCAGCTGCCGTTCTTTTTGCGGATGCGCACGCGCACATCCGAGAGTTTGGTGATGGTGGGCTTGTGGATTTGCGATTGATGCGCCGTTACGCCGATAGTGCGCGAGCCGTTGATTGTGTACACCGTGGCCAGGTTGCAGTTGCCATAGGTGAGCTGGGAAGAACTGGAATCAAAGCGCACCTCGAAACCATCGCCAACGGTGCTGCTGACAGGCTCCACATAGTTGGCGCCACCACGCGCAGAACCGTTGCGATAGATCCCCACATAGGCGTGTACATAAGACGGCGCCACATCGATATTCTCGTGGTCCACAATCGCCGCCGGGTTGAGCCGGTAGTGGGTGAAGTTGATGGTGATATTGCCGGTGTAGATGGAGGCCCCGCTGCCATCGGTAATTTTGCAGCGATACACCGAGGTGGTGTTGACGCCCCCGGCGCTGCGCGCAAAATTGGTGGCGGCGGACCCCTGGCTGTTGACGGTCAGTGTGGTGCCGCTGACTTTCTGCCAGGTGTAGGTATAGGGCGCCTCGCCGCCGCTGACACTGGCGGTGACCGAGTCGCTGGTCAAATTTATGGAACCGGTGCCCGCGCCTTTTTTACTGGAGCTGCTGCGGGACAAGGTGGCATTGCTCATGGGCGTGTAATAACTGGCGGTGCCCCTGGCCGCCCAAAGGGTGTTCAGGTCCGCGCCGCTGGCCAGTTTGATCCCGGTAGATGCGGCCGCGCTGCCAAAGGACAGGGGTGCATAGCGCTGGTTCAGATCGCGGCCGTCGCTGGTCTGGTAACCGGTGGCCGCCGGTTTACTGCCCTGGACATAGGGATCAAAAACACTGTCCAGGTCGCTGCCGCTGCTGGTCTGGTAGCCGCTTGCCATGGTGTACGCTAATCCAAGTCGGGTATGGGTTTATCTCCGGCGGGGCTGAATTCATTTTTCTTTTCGTCCCGGTCGGCCAGGGCCGCGGCCAGCGCGTCAAAATGCCGCTGCGCCATGGGCTCGTAACAGACACGCGCGGACACCGGCAGGGTGCCGCCAAAGTCCATTAATACCTGACGGATAAAATCCAGTTGTTCCCGACATTGCATGGCCGCTCACTCCTCTTTTGCTTCGTTGTAGAGTTTGTCGAAGGCGTTTTTGATCAGCAGCATCAGGCCCGCGGGGGTGACGCCGCCGAGATCCACGCCGGTGACCGGATCATTGAGCCCGCTGGCGAAGGTGCGGGTGCGGATATCGGCGAGATTTAATTCCAGCACCTGGCCGCCGACGGCGTCGGGCACCAGGGGTTGCCACTGCCCGGCGACGCACAGGTGTTCGCTGGTCTGGAAGGCGATGCTGGCGCTGTCGTCGGCGGGATTCCAAAACAGGTGGACTTGGGTGGCCAGGCGTTCGGCCAGGACACCGGGGGCGATTTCGCGCAGGCGCGCGTTGGTTTTAGGCATGGCCCTTCTCCAGTTTTAACAGTCGCGAATCCAGCAGCTGCAGCCAGCCGACCACGGGGGCGAGCATCTGGTCGTAGTCCATGGCGGGCAGGCTGCGCCCGTCGTCCGCCACCGGCTCCGGCAGCAGGGGTTTGACCTCCTCGGCGACAAAGCCCAGGCGCGGGCGCTGGTCGCGGCAGATGTTTTGGCGGTATTGGTAGCGTACCGGGCGCAGTTTGCGCAGCACCTCGAACCCCAGCTGCAGTGGCCGAATATTTTTTTTCGTGAAGCGGGAGGAATAAACCTTAAAACCGCCGTTGGCCTGCACCTGCTTGTCGAAGTAGTGGCGGCTGGCGGGGGTGTGATGGTTGCCGGAATTGGACGTGATGTTGTTAAACGTGACGCTGGCGCCCAGGGAGGCTTTGGCATCGAGCGCGGCTTGCAGGCCGCTGATCTTGCTGGTGGACAGTGTGGGAATACGGGCGGCGTTAAAGGTGCCGCTGGTGATTTTACTGGCGCTCAGCGCGGGAATGCGCGCTGAACCCAAGGTACCGGTGGTAATTTTGCCGGCATCCAGTGCGGGAATACGGGCGGCGTCAAAGGTGTCGCTGGTGATTTTGCTGGCACTCAGTGCGGGGATGCGCGTCGCACTGAAGGTGCCGGAGGTAATCTTGCCGGCATCCAGCGCGGGAATACGGGCCACAGCAAAAATGCCGCTGGTGATGGAATCGGCGGCGTGGCTGTGGGCGGCGGGCGGATAGCTGAGCGGCTTGCCGGTAAAGTTCGCCCAGTTGAGGTAGTAGCTGCCCTGCTGCCCATCCAGTTTGTCCGCGTCGAGACCCTTGCCGGGGCCCTGGTTTTGGGTGGCGGCGTTCCCCAGTCCCAGGTGTTGGCGCGCTCCGCTGGCGTCGTCCTGGGCCAGCAGGGTTTTGCCAAAACTTTTGGGGGCGCCTTGTCCCAGGCGATCATCCAGCGCGGCCTTGACGCCCCTGGGCGTGGAGGCGCGGCTGGCGTCCGCACCTTCTATCTGTTCCGCATCGGTGGCCAGCTCCGCCACGCCGGGGGTTTCGGTGGTGGCCGGCGGGTTGATCCAGCTGGTGTCGCCAAAACTGAGGTCGGTGGCATTTATCTCGGTAAAACAGACGTCCGCGGCCAGCAGCAGCGTGGCCTGGGTGGACTTTTCTAGTATCACGCCGCTCTGGCCGTAGACTGCGAACAGGGTGCCGTCCTGCAGGTAGAGGCCGAAACCGCGCAAGGTATAGGTGTCCGGTCCATCGTCGCGGATGATGACGTGCAGGGTATTGTCGGCCACCGCGTTGCCGGCAAAGGTATCCAGTTGTTTGATTTCACCGGGCAGCTCGGCCTGGGATGCCTGCGGAACAAAAACTTCGGCGGTGACACCGATGCTGGCGATACGCACCGGCAGTGTGCCGGTGTTGTCCGCATTGATCAGCGCCTGGCGGCCGGCGTCGGTCACGATGATCTGCAATCCGCTCATAAAAGCTCCTCAGGCCGCCTGCAGTTGCAGGCGGCGGTAAACCGCGGGCCGGGCCGCGGCCGCAAAACCGATACAGCCGCGGGCCTCGACGCCCTGGGTAAAACTCCAGTGGCTGCGCACGGGCTTGGTGCGCTCCACTTCCGCGATCACGTCGTCCACGTATTGGGCGCTGGCCTCCTGGCCGCCGGAGCCGTTGAGGGTGAGCCACATCGCAAAGGTGTGCGGCGCGCCGGGCGGATCCTGCTGCCACCACTCGCTCAGCTGCACGGCGCCGCCAAAACTCTGCACCACGGTACAGACGGAATAGGCGGTGCCCTTGGTGCGCTGGATCTGGATGGCGTTGCGGATGCGCTCGCGCTTCACCTGTTCCGGCCAGTAGTCCTTCCAGGCGTCGATGGACAGGGCCCAGGCGAGCCAGGGCAGCAGTTCCGCCGGGCAGCTGTCCGGATTCCACAGTTGCCGCAAGGGCACCGGCACCTCGGCGATGCGCGCGGTGGCGGCTTCCAGGGCGCGCTCGGCATCGGTGGCGTTGGCGGGCAGCAGGCTGGCCACGAGGCTATTCGTCCACGCCGCCGTGGGTGACGGTGGCGGCGGTGCAGTGGGTGGCCTGGGTGCGGCTGACGACGATATCGGCAGTGGGCTGATTGAGTGTTACCCGCTGGACTCCCTGCACATGCAGGGCGGCGTAGAGACCGGACAGGGTGACGTCGCGGCCCAGGCGGTGGCTGTCTTCGATATAGGTTTGCAGCTGCGCCCGAGCCTCGGCCAGCACCACCGCGGCACCGGGGCCGGCGTAGGTGTAGAGGGTGGCCTCCACCACATAGGAAATTATTTGCGCGGACTGCACGCTCACCCGGTCGGTCATGGGGCGCACATTGTCCGCCTGCAGCACCGCGGCCACGCTGTTCAGCAGTGCCGCACCCGCCGTGCCGTCACCGTCCCGGGCGAGGATGGAGACCACCACATCGCCGGGGCTGGGACTGGTGGCGCTGGCATCGAGGACACCGGGGTCGGCGCCCAGGGCGTGATAAATGTAGGCGCCCTCCGGGCCGGCGACACTGAACCCCTCCGGGGCCAGCTGGATGCGGCGGCGGAATTCGGTGTTGGATTCCATCGTGGGGTCGATACCGTTCACCGGGTCGCCGGGGTCCAGTACCAGGCGCTGGACACCGAACAGCGCGCCTATCTGGTCCAGGTCCGCGTCCTCGGCATAGGCCAGCATCACGGCGCGGGCGGCGTTGTTCACCCGCTGACGCAGCAGCAGTTCCCGGTAGGCGGCCACCTCAAGAATTTTATAGGCGGGGTCGGCTTCGGTCAGGGCGTCGAAGGTGGTGTCGCGGCTCTGCAGGTCGGACAGCATGGCGCTGAAGATGGACTCGAAATCGAGCGCTTCCACGACGTCCGGCTCCGGCAGCCGGGAGAGATCCACAGCGGTAAAGGTGTTGGCCATGCCCGCGATGGTGCGCGAGCGCCGGCATGACCGCAGTGGCGGCGGCTTGTAGCAGTGCTGGTTACAAAGTATATTTGCTCACATTGATCTGCAAAGCTACGTCAGATTTCTGCCAGAGAAAACTGCTATCCCACTGAGTTTTATGGGGCTCCAAAGTGATCAAAATAAAAGAAAATTTCTGGGTATGAAGTAATTACTCTGGGGCAGTTTTTTAAATAAACTATTACGTAAAAACACAAAAGAGAAATATATGAAAAAGGGTTTAGGATTAGCAACCATTGCAACAGTAATATCAGCCTTTTCGAGCACAGCTAGCGCGGCGCGGGTTTGGGGAACAACACTTACTGAATGGACTTTGGAGCTTAATAATGGTGTTGCATACATCACCTCCCCTCAATTCTATTCAAATTGTTCCTTCAGTCGAGGACAAATCAATATGGATGGCACCGAGTTTAATAAAGCCCAGTATGCTTATGCTTTGTCTGCAAAAGCAAGGGGTAAAAAGCTAGCGTATGTTATCGATGACGAGGAAACCACTTGCGTCATCACTGCGTTGCGGGAAATCGATTGACTAATTACATAGTAAGCAATTAAAAATTGCTTTTAATTCGGCAGCCATATACTTTGCAGTGGGAGGTAGTTTATCTGAGCGGAGCTGTCCCCTGGGCACTATGATTTAGCCCTGGCCCGGCTGGCTGCCGAACAATAAAGCTATCGCAGCACGCACTAAGTGCTGCGGTACTTTTAATTAGTGAGAGATAACCAGCTAAAAATAGGTTCTCCACTAGGGCGGTGCTTTGCAACTAATTCAATAGTTAATCCACCATAGCAGATTCGTCTGATCCTATTTGCTCAGGCATCACTAAAGGGGGAACCTCATCGAAGAAATCACTGTAAAATCTGTCTTTCTTTATATTTTTTTCAAATATCTTTAGCTCGTAAAAATCTTCACTTTCTACAGCATGATAAACACTTACACTCGCCCCCTTTTTTTTATTATGCTCCCTTATAAACTCAGTCGTTTTTGCTATGCTTTCGTTATCCATCTTACACCCAAGTATTACAGCCTCAAGCGCACCTCTGTCATAATGATGAATAGAGTCTTTTGATTCCAAAAAAAATCGCAACTCTTGCTCATACTGCCATACGCTAGATTTTGTCAATATTGTGTCAAAAATCTGCTTCTTCAATGAAAATTTTCGTGTTTCATTTTCAATAACATAGATCTTTGGTGGAACACTTGAGTACCGTACCTGATCAGACTTGTAGCTCTTACTATCAAATAAATCACCCTGCTTAAAGCAATAACAAACGCCTGTATGATTAGCTGCATAATGTGCCCACATTAATGGCAGTGTCGGGTCTTTACTAAAACAGCAAATTTTAGTCCTCTCTAAATGTTCTTTAATTTCTTCATAAACTGATCTGGCACGCCCAAAATCATATATATCAATGGGTCTTCGGCTACGTGAAATACGCAACTGATATTTGTTCTCAAAAGAGTCGTTGAATTCTGTTGCATTGCTAAATTTCAGTGTGGACTCGCTAATGGTGGTCTGCAAGTAATCAAGCTTTCCATACTTAAAAATCAAATCTTGATCAAGTATAACCTTGTTAGCCATAATTTTTCCTAATTACCACCTAAGCTAAGCCGAGCTTCAGTAATCTTTCTGGCATTGGCGGCGTCCGGAGAGAAACGTAGACAAGCCTGGGAATAAGTGCACACAGGTCGAACCTGCGGTTAAAACGATATTGAAACTCCGCCAAGTAGCG
>NZ_JBFLAB010000058.1:0-24611 GCF_040742695.1 Microbulbifer discodermiae
AGCTCCGGGGAATGCCGGCGACGCTTCACGGGTTTCTTAGCAGGGATAATTTCACTCATATTAGGTGTCCACTTGTTGATAGGTGGACACCTAAATTACAGCGCAGAATTTGGCTTGGTAGATGAGTTTGCCGGACGCTTACATCCAACCGCCGGCCACAAAATGCCAGCCGCTGACGGTCATGCTCGGGCAACTCCGCCAACAACTGAGGAATGATTTCTTTCATGGCATAACCTGCTCTTGATTGATGTTGTACCGCCGGCTAATCGGGACCTCCACTTACAGCTTTTTGTACTTGCCCAATATGGCTTGGGCTGCCTGGGCTTTTTTAACCTCTTCGAGAGTCTCAGCTTCGTAAATGGGGAGTGACGTCTCAATGATGATCCTCGCCAACTGCTCATGGCCGATACCGTAGCGCTTCGCCACCGCCTTTAGCCGGTCAAATACCGGTTGTGATGTGCGTAGATTCGATTTTCGGAAGTTCGTTTTCATCCCGGTCCCTGTGCCTGTAATTTTCTAATAGGTGCCGGCCTTCCACCGGCTCGGGGCTATAGCCCTTGGCACTGTATCTCCACACACTTCGCGGTCGTGTCGTGCCTGATCTCCCCCCCGAGCGCTGTACTCAGCTCCATCCTGTGGGTGGATTGCTTGGTGCCAGTCTTTCCCGGCTGTCAGCGGTCTTTCCCGCCGTCCACTACCGCAGGCTGATCGATACAGCAAAGACAATGCTCCCCCCTTCCACCTATGCTGACTTGCTAGAAAGCCTTAACCAGGAATCAGTGGGAACAACAGGCTTTACCCCAAAGATCAGGATATTCATCAGATAGGTTCACTTGCCCGCCACTTGCCGCAGCAATACGCCGCGCAAGCCGTGGGCTTGGTAAAGGGTCATGGCCGCCGCCAATGCGTCGCAAATACACAGGCTTTGTGCCGACTTCTTCCGCAAGCCTTTGAAGCGCAGACGGATCGCTTTTCAATTGAGCAAGAAATGTTCTAAGCCTCATGCCAAGAAAATTTAGCAATTTACTAATTAATTAGCAAGTTGTGTTAGTATTTGTAGTAGAATTGTGCGCCAGTTCGTTAGTACTGCCTAATTCACTTGGCTAGGCTAGGTAAATACAATCGGCTGGATTGAACACCGAAACAAGGGTCCCACCTGACAAGATGACCATCAGAGACATTAGAGCCAAAAACGTAAGATTTCTACGCTCAAAGTACGGCCCAAAAAATAAAGATTTTGCTGAAGCACTTGGTATTTCTGAAAGCTATGCCAGTCAAATAAGCCAAGACCCACCGATTACAAACGTGGGGGACAATAAGGCTCGCGAAATTGAAAAACATTTAAACCTCGAGCCAGGATGGCTCGACCGTGGGCACGGAGAAACTGCGAACGAAAATCAGCAATTAAAGTCCGGACAGATTGACGAGGTGCTAGCAGCCAAGTGCGTAGCTGCTATGATGGAAGCTATTGAACAAGAGAACTTAAAAATGCCATCACCTCGTATTTTTGGCGCGGCTCTCATCACTCTCTATACAGCTAGCCAATCCAACAAGAGGGTCATTGACCCCCTTCCGATCCTTCGACTCGCTATCCTTGCCGGCACCGACGGTAGTTGATTCCTTGGCGCCCTCCTTTAAGCCCCTCTCTATCGTGCGTACCAGTCGTAGAATTTTAATATATTCAGGAACGTCCATTTACCCTACCCTCGCTGTGCTCTGACTCCAGGCTTGAAGTCCTATCTAGCTAAGCTAGTGACGGCTTTGTCAACATCCCCAAAACTCCGTGTATTAGTCAAGTTTTGACAAATTAATTCCAAGTTACGGCCAAAAATGAAATTCATGAAACATGAGCTTCATGGACTTAAATGCACTCGCTATGTGAAACGACACGAAGCCTAAATTGCTTCTTTTCTACATACAAACGACAGGAGTAAGCGGCCTTAGTACGAAAGTACCCTTTATGCTTCTGTGACGTAGAGTTGATAATGCGGCCGACTCACAACCTCAAAAGGCCTACACTAGGACCCAAGAATCCAATACAAGCAACGCATCTAACTTGCCCAGCGAAATAAATGGCGTCATTTTACATTACTTTCGTTAGTAAATCACTTTACTAACCGTTAGTAATATACTAAATTCTTCTTGCCGACTCAAGGAGAATAATCATGATCGCCACCTGTTCAACTAACCCTCCTTGGGACTCTATTAGACAGTTTGAGCGTCAAAAAGAGTCTCAAACAGGCTCATCTATATCCAGCACAACTCTGACAAACGGTTGTATCCGCCTCGACAGTATCTCTCGCCAGACTGAACTCGGCCTGAAGCAGTTTCAGGGGGTGGCGCAATGATGAACTTCGCCACCAGCTTAGCCAGGCCAGTAGAGGACGCCCTGCCCGACTACGAGTGTCACCAGGACAGCCAGCGGGAAATCACCGAACAAGAAATCGAGACAGTCGCCGAATTCATTGAGTATCGCTTATTAAAAGAGCGCGGCATTTTGAGCAAAGCTGCCGTGCGCGCTCACGAATTGCTCGCCGATGAAATGGCAGACCAAATCGACAGCCTAGCCGGGAACTCCGATAGCACCGGCCCTGAATACATCGGCTGGTTATCACTTCAAGACGCAGCAAAGGCAGGAATCAAGCTCCAAGAGGCCGCTCGCAAAGCAATAGCGCACATTGCCGAGGAGCATTTTGAGGAGTTCTCAGCCGAGGCTCGCTGCTGGGGCTGGCTGGAATGAACGGTTCAATGAGTGCCCTTTTGGTAGCCACCAGCCGCCGGGCCAGCTACCCGTTTCCTGACCTGAAAGTAACCGTGGTTCGCGCTTGTGACATGGAATGGTGGGAAGAGGTCTGCAAAGCCATTCGCGAGCGCTGCCGTCAGTCCTATCAGCGCTGGGGCCATTGTGAAAACCCCTACCCCGTTGGCGATCTGCGCCGTGGTATCTGGGTGGATGAGAGCGAGGTCATCTTAAACGAGTCGCAGCAGGAAGCGGCTAAACGCAACGTCAACTGGGAGTGTGAGGACGCCCATGTCTAGCTTGCCCAAAATCATCGATGCCACAGAGGTAAAGTTCTGCCAAATCGCTCCGAAGGCACTCAACTATCAGTCCGAAAGAGGCTTTGCGCTGCAAATCCTCGCCAACAATGAGTACATGGCCAGAGTCGCTAAAGAAAACCCCATTTCCCTGCAGCAGGCGATCACATCTGTTGCCTCAATCGGTCTTTCCCTGAATCCGGCAGAGCGCCAGGCCTACCTGATCACCCGCAATGTCAAAGTTGCAAAAAACCAGTGGCAAAGCCGGGTCTTCCTCGAGCCCTCCTACATGGGGCTGGCCAAGCTCGCCACAGACTCGGGCAACATTTCATGGGTACAGGCAAACCTTGTCTATGCCAACGACACTTTTGTCGACAACGGCCCCGGTGAACGCCCTACACATACTTACAACGCCTTTGCCAAGAAAGACCAACGCGGCGATTTTGTCGGCGTCTACTGCGTGGCAAAAACGCACGAAGGCGACTATCTGACCAATATCATGCCGGAAGATGAAGTACTCTCCATTCGGGATCGCTCGGAAGCCTGGAAGTCGTTCAAATCCGGCAAAGCCAAAACCGGAGGTCCCTGGCAAACCGACTTCGGCGAACAGGCGAAGAAAACTGTAATACGCCGAGCCTTCAAGACCTGGCCCCGCACCAACCTGGCCCGCATGGCGGAGGCGGTCCACCTATCCAATGAGAACGAAGGGTTTGAGCCTATTCTCACCTCCCCACAGATCAAGGACTACACCGCTGAACAGAAGCGATACTTTGACCAGCTGATAAGCCAAAGCTCAGCCCTGCGCATGCTGGCCTTCCAGAAAAGCCTGGATGATTCGACCTTTACCAATCTCTATCACTCATTCGAGAAAGGACAGAAAGGTAAATACCAGCGTGCTGTGGATGACCTGCTCAAAAGCGGAGAACAACAGTCCCAGCAGGTAATTGCTGATTTTACTGCAACAGCCTCCTCTGACGATCCAGACGGCATTCTGGAGATATACAACGAATTGTCGCTTGAAGAATTTGATTTCATCGCCTCTCGGCTGCCAGCGGAGATCAATCTGGTGATCGATGGAGTGATTAACCAGCGCCCCGGCGCACTTAGTCAGCAGTAACCGTTAGGGCCGCCAGTACGGGGCCCACTTTGAGGGAGTTAATGCTATGACCGCATGCCTAATCTGCCACCATGCGCTCACTGACCCACGATCATTGGCGCGGGGTATGGGACCAATCTGCTACGCGAAACATGGGGCTCAGGGCGATCTGTTTCTGCCTGGAGCGCCTGTTTATGATTTTTCCCTACGCGAAGTTAACGAGCAATCCGTGCTCTGCATTGTCGATCTGTATGACGAAAAGAACCCTACCGTAACTGTCACCAACGGTGCAGAACTGGTACTCAAGCAGATAGCCGACCAGATTGGTTCCCTGCCGGAACGAATTATCTATCGAGACAGCGAAGGAGAGTGGGACCAGTTGAAGGCCAAAAGCGATGGCTCTTTTAAGGGGTTTGCACCGCTACCAAACTCTGCTGGACGGCGTATTACTGAAGAGCACGAAGCCTTGCAGTGTTTCCAGGATTCAAAAGTTGGGTAATACACGAGATACGGCGGTGTATGCAGTGGTATCGAAGCGGGCATAGGACTGACAGTGCTTTGAAACAATGGAGGCAAAGCAATGAGCGCCAGTAACCAACTCATGTACTGGAAGGACTGGGTACGGGAAAACTTTATTGGAACTCAGCCTGCGCGAGAAACTGTCGTCAAATGGGTTGCTGCTGGTGAAGTGGCTGGACGCTGGCTAGGTGATCGGTCGTATATTTATCGGAATGGATTCCACGACCCAAATACCATACGCACGGAAGAACCAACCGCAAATAAAGAAAGCAGTGAGCCACTATCACCTCTGCTTGCGCAACGGTAATCTGAAAGGCTACACCATGGCTAGACCACGTAAACCAAGGTTTGTGGATGGCTTAGAGCTACCCGACAACCTTTATACAGACCCCAAGAAAAGGAACAACTATTGGCGCTATATTCGTCCAGACGGCTCCATACTCACATTCTATGCCACCACAGTGGAAGCTATCCGCCAAGCCAAGCAAGCAAATCGCCAGAGGGAGTTATATAAACGCCAACCGGCAGCAAATGAGACATTGTGGACAGCACGGGCAGGTAGTCTATTAGATCGATACAGTGACTGGGTGACATGGATGGAAATCAATCACCCCAGACAAGCCACATCTGCGCGTTGGGCGCAGAAACGCCGCTATGTCGAGCGAATGTGTGAACAGCTGCGCAACCCTATGCCTTCAGATCTTACTCTCGCAAAGGTGCGGGAGTGGTGGGAATCACAGGACTATCACCCTCAACGAAATAGCCGTGCCGCGTTACGCAGTTTCGTCAACTACCTAATGCTGGAAGGAGCGGTACCTAAGTTGTCGTTCAACCCGTTCAATACAAGCGATGAAGCTCCGAAGCTAATTCCACGTCAGAGGCCCCCCAAGATCCGCCAGCGGCTGACGATTACAAATTTCTGGCGTATCTATGACAAGGCAGGGGAATTGGGCTACGAGGGATTACAGATTGCTATGGAGCTGTCTCTACTGACTACTATGCGCCGAGGGGATGTGTGTAGCCTTCGCCTGGACGCGCATGTCAGTGATGAAGGGATAGACAAAGGGGTAGAAAAATCAATCAACCAGCGTGGCGAAGAGCGGGCCACATACTTGCGTTGGTCCTATGATAAGCATCCTGAGTTACGTCCAGTTATGGACCGTGCCCGCGAATTGTCCTTGAGAAACTACGGTTGTCCCTTCGCGGTCTCATACCAACCTAAGCGGCGCCAGCCAAGAGCGAATCAGCATGAGCATTGGTGCCGTCTCATGCCGAGTCGAGTATCTAACCAGTTCAGGGAAGCAAGAGAAGCTGCTGGCGTCTGTAGTGATCTACCCAGCAATGCCAGGCCAACCTTCCATGAAGTCCGGGCATTGGCTTCACATCTACTGAAGAAGTCAGGTCACAGCCCGGAGGCTATTGCTGAAATTTGTGCCCATACTGACGCAGAAATCACCGAAAACTTCTACCTCTCAGGGCATGAGAGAGAGTACGTGAATGTGGGGATCAACATAGATTCCAAACTGCTCAATCGGAAGTAATTGGGAGTTTTTGTACGGGGTTTTTGTACGCTTGAGGGGTGGTTTTTGTACGCTCAATGCGAGAACTCGTCTGAAACCCGCATGGCATAAGGCTTTGAATGGTCGGAGTGGCCGGATTTGAACCGACGACCACCACACCCCCAGTGTGGTGCGCTACCAGGCTGCGCTACACTCCGACAAAAAAAATCAACTCTCAGAAACTTTCCTAAGTGCTTGATTTTAAAGGACTCTAACTGCTTCGAGGCGCAAATCATACAGCAGTGACCAGGGATTGCAAGCCCATATTCACCTGTTTTGATCCACGAGGGTCAGGCCTCCAGCAAACGGGCCACATCCTCCAATTCGGCGATAAGCTGGGGCAGAATCTGTTGCAGGTGCACCTTGTCCACTTTCTCACCACCGGATTCCATTTGCAGACGGGCTCCGCCAATGGTGTAGCCCTCTTCGTACAGCAGGGCACGAATCTGCCTGATAAGAATGACATCCTGGTGCTGATAGTAGCGGCGGTTACCGCGGCGCTTGACAGGGCTGAGCTGGGGAAATTCCTGCTCCCAGTACCGCAGCACATGGGGCTTTACCGCACACAGCTCGCTCACTTCACCAATGGTGAAATAGCGTTTACCGGGAATGGTTGGCAGTTCGCTATTGTGACTTGCTTCCAGCATTTTCTTCTACTCGTGCCTTGAGTTTTTGTCCCGGTTTGAACGTCACGACGCGTCTCGCGGAGATGGGGATCTCCTCACCAGTTTTGGGGTTACGGCCTGGCCGCGGGCTTTTGTCCCGCAGATCGAAATTGCCAAAACCGGACAGTTTTACCTGCTCGTTATTTTCCAGCGAGTCGCGGATCTCCTCGAAGAAGTATTCGACGATCTCCTTGGCCTCGCGCTTGTTAAAACCCAGCTGTTCGTACAATTTCTCGGCGAGTCCAGCCTTGGTCAGTGCTTCTGTCATCGGTTTCTGCCCACAGGTTTGGGCGTCGACTCCAGATCGGAAGCCTAAATCATGGCGGCTTGCCTCCCGGTAGCGGACGCTCTGGGGTACCCCAACCCGCTGCTCCAGCGGGTTGGGCAGCCTGCGCTCCGATACCTCGCCACCGACTAGCGCAAACTGGCGTTATATTTTTGTTTTAATTGTTCGAATACCGCATCCACCGCGGTATTGATTTCGTCATCGTTAAGGGTGCGCGACGGATGCTGAAACGTCAACCCCAAAGCGACACTTTTTCTATTGAAATCAATACCTTTGCCCCGATAGACATCAAAAATCTTGAGGTCGGTCAAGGTTTCACCGGCAGTCTCGACAGCTGTTTCGACCAAGTCGGAGGATTCCACCTGGGCGTCAATCAGCAGGGACAGATCGCGGCGCACCTCTGGAAACCTGGACATCGGCTGGAAGCTGGGCAGAAGCGCCTCGCCCAGGGCCTCCAGGCTCAACTCGAACACAAACGCGCTTCTGGGTAGGTCCAGCTGCTTTTGCAGTTGCGGGTGCAGGGCGCCCAGTACACCCACGGGCCGGTCTTTTCGCAGTACCTGAGCACACTGGCCGGGGTGGAGGGCCGAGTGAGAGCCGGTGACGAAGCGGAACTCATCGGCGTTGCCTTTGTAGTGCCGCAGCAACGCCTCGACATCGGACTTGATATCGTAAAAGTCCACCAGATCTTTGTCGCCGGTCCAGTTTTCCTCATCGCGGCTGCCATAGATCAGGCCCGCCAACATCGGCTCCTGATGCAGTCCCTCGGTGCCCTGGTCGCCACCGGGAACGAAGCGAAGGCCAGACTCAAACAGGCGCACCCTGGCCTGCTGGCGATTGAGGTTGTACTGCAGGGCTTTGCACAATCCCGGCAAGAGGGAGCTGCGCATCACCGCCAGGTCGGCACTGATAGGGTTCTGCAGGGCTACCGGCTCCACTCCGGGATCGAACAAGGTGGCCGTCGCGCGATCGATAAAACTAAAGCTGATGGCTTCATGATACTCGCGCGCCAACAGGGTCTGGTGCAGTGCATCCCCACTGACTGCAGACTCCTGCTGGGGCAGGACATCCAGCGCAGCGGAGAAGCTGACACTGGGGATTCGGTTGTAACCGTAGACCCGCGCCAGTTCTTCCAGAAGATCGCTCTCGATGGCGATATCGAAACGGAAACTCGGTACGGCGAAAGACCAGCCGTCGGCGGTTTCTTCCAGTAGTTCCAGGCCCAGGCGGGTGAGGATATCGACGATCTGCTCATCTGTAAGCGCAACGCCCAGCCCCGCCTCTACCCTGGCCCTGCGCAGGTGAATACGGCGTTCGGCGGGCATTACTTCGACCAGTTCGCGCAGGTGCACAGGCCCGGGCTGGCCGCCAACGATTTCCAGCAGCAATTGGGTAGCGCGCTCCATGGCCCGCTCTTGCAGACGGTAGTCCACACCGCGTTCGAAGCGGTGGGAAGAATCGGTGTGCAGGCCGTAGGAACGGGCCTTGCCGGCAATGGCCAAGGGGCTGAAGAAGGCGCTCTCCAACAGGATATGTCGGGTGCCCTTTGTCACTGAGGTGTCCAGCCCGCCCATGATTCCGGCCATCGCCAGTGGCTTTTCCTCATCGGCAATCACCAGGGTGCCTTCCTGCAGAGCGACTTTCTGGCCGTCCAACAGGGTCAGCTCTTCCCCAGGGGCGCACATACGCACTTTGATACCTCCGGCAAGCTTCTCCAGATCAAAGGCGTGCATGGGCTGGCCGAGTTCCAGCAACACGTAATTGGTGACGTCGACCACCGGATCAATACTGCGCAGGCCGCTCCGGCGCAGGCGTTCCCGCATCCACAGCGGAGTCTGGGCATCGATGTCGATATTGCGAATCACGCGACTTACATAGCGGGGGCAGGCGGATTCAGCCAACAGCGATACCGGCAGACTGTCGTCTATCTGCGCAGCAACCGGGTGGACTTCCGGGCCCTGTACAGTGCAGCGGTTCAGAACACCAACCTCGCGCGCGATTCCTGCGATGCTCAGGCAGTCAGCGCGGTTGGGTGTCAGGTCCACTTCGATGGCGTTGTCGTCGAGTTGCAGGTACTCGCGCAAATCCCTGCCCACCGGGGCGTCCTGGGGCAACTCCCAGAGCCCATCGCTGTCATCGCCAAGGGCCAGTTCGGTCTGTGCGCAGAGCATACCGAAGCTCTCGACACCGCGCAGCTTGGCTTTTTTGATCTTGAAATCACCGGGCAGCCTGGCGCCCACCAGGGCAAAAGGAATTTTGATACCGGCGCGGGCATTGGGGGCACCACACACCACCTGCATTCCCCCGTCCGGGTTGCCGGCCACTTTACAAACCCGCAGCTTGTCCGCATCCGGGTGGGGTTCACAGGCGACGATTTCACCGACGACCACTCCTGAGAAGTCACCCGCTACCTCTTCTACGCCATCCACTTCCAGGCCGGCCATGGTAATTTGATCGGCCAGTTCCTGAGTGGTGAGTTTTGGGTTTACCCATTCCCGCAGCCAGGAATCACTGAATTTCATAATAGGTTCTCTTTGTCCGTTCCCGCAGCGCTCTGTTTAGCGCCGGCCGCCCAGTGGCTGCTTCACCGCCACCGGCATCAAATTCCCGACAGGTATCAAAACTGCCGGAGGAAGCGCAGATCATTGTCGAAAAACAGGCGCAAATCGTTGACGCCATAGCGCAGCATGGCAAGACGCTCCACACCCATACCGAAGGCGAATCCGGAGTATTCATCGCTGTCGATATTGCAGGATGCAAACACATTCGGGTGCACCATGCCGCAACCCATCACTTCCAGCCAGCCGGTGCCGGAACAGACGCGACAACCTTCACCACCACAGGCGGTGCACTGGATATCCACCTCGGCGGAGGGCTCGGTGAAAGGGAAATAGGACGGGCGAAACCGCACCGGCACATCGGCTTCGAAAAACGCTTTCAGGAACTGATCCACACAGCCCTTCAAGTGCGCAAAACTTACGCCCCTGTCCACTACCAGCCCCTCAACCTGGTGGAACATCGGCGAATGGGTGAGATCTGAATCGCAGCGGTATACGCGACCGGGGCAGATAATCCGGATTGGCGGTGCGGTTTTTTCCATAGTACGAATCTGCACCGGGGATGTATGGGTGCGCAGCACTGTGGAGGGATCGATATAGAAGGTATCGTGCATGGCCCGCGCTGGGTGGTGGGCGGGTATATTGAGCGCCTCGAAATTGTGATAGTCGTCTTCCACCTCCGGTCCCTTCTCTACCGAGAAGCCGAGTCGGACGAACAGCTCTTCTATACGCTTCAGTGTCCGGGTCACGGGGTGCGCATTGCCCTGGCGGGTGCCCCGACCCGGCAGAGTCACGTCGATTTTCTCCTCGGCCAGCTTGGCGGCGATAGCCGCCTGCTCCATCTCTGTGCGGCGGGCGTTGATGGATTCCTGCACCTGCTGCTTGGCTTCATTAATTTTTGCGCCAGCCGCCGGGCGCTCATCCGCGGACAGTTGGCCCAGCCCTTTCAGCAAGGCGGTGAGGTGGCCTTTTTTGCCGAGGTAATCGACTCTCACCTGATCCAGTACCGGCAGACTGTCAGCCTGCCTGACCAGCGCCAGCGCCTGATCCACAAGGGGCTGCAAATTTTGCATCGAACTGTTCCCAACTCAATTCTATTGACGTTATAAACCCGGCAACCCCATAGATGATGCCTCAGCAATGGGGTTATCACCTTTGAATTCCCGCGCGATTGCGCGCAATCCGCTGCCTTTCTATGGCTCCCACCGGTCTGCGCCCGGTGGGAGCTAGATAGTCATTTCCTTGGGGCGGCGGTGCCTCAAGCGATACCGGACAAAAAAATAGGGAAGGGCCATTACAACCCTTCCCTATTTCTATCTCAGCTATTCGGCTGAGGTACAACTCAGGCGGCCAGGGCTGCCTTGGCTTTTTCAACTACGGCGGCAAATGCGGCCTTGTCGTAGACAGCCAGATCCGCCAGTACGCGGCGGTCCAGGGCAATATCCGCCCTTTTCAGACCGGCGATCAGGCGGCTGTAGCTCAAACCTTCAGCGCGGGACTGGGCGTTGATACGCGTGATCCACAGCGCGCGGAAGTTGCGCTTCTTAACTCGGCGGTCGCGGTAAGCGTACTGACCGGCCTTGATAACCGCCTGCTTGGCTACGCGAAACACACGCGAACGCGCGCCATAGTAGCCTTTGGCCTGCTTCAGAATTTTCTTGTGACGACGACGCGCCTCTACACCACGTTTTACACGGGCCATGATTCTATCCTCTTAAAACTATGCACTCTTTCTCTGCAGGGGACCAATTACTTGGCGCGCAGCATGCGGTCGACCAACCCGGCGTCAGACTTGTTCATGGTCTGAGTACCACGCAGCTGGCGCTTGCGCTTGGTGGTCATTTTGGTGAGGATATGGCTCTTGTTGGCGTGCTTGTGCTTATAGCCCGCAGCCGTCTTTTTGAAGCGCTTGGCGGCGCCGCTATGGGTTTTTGCTTTCGGCATTTTGTACTCCAGTAAAAAAACACAGCCCCGTGGGGCCAGGACTTGATTACCGCCGGCATATCCGGCGGCGGATTGAGAGTGAGTAGGCAGCCGTCGCCCGATCACTTCTCCAGCAGGAGCGGAGACGATTCTCCGATCCCTACTTCTTCTTCCTGGTCGGCGCGATGACCATAATCATCTGCCGGCCTTCCAGCTTGGGTCTCTGCTCGACCGTACCCAGTTCTTCCAGATCCTTTTCGATGCGCTGCATCATTTCCATGCCCAGTTCCTGGTGGGCCATTTCACGGCCACGAAAGCGCAGGGAAACCTTCGCCTTGTCACCCGCCTCCAGGAAGCGGGTCAGGTTGCGCAGCTTTATCTGGTAGTCACCGATATCGGTGCCCGGCCGGAACTTCATTTCCTTGACCTGTTGCTGCTTTTGTTTCTTCTTGGCAGCATTTTTGGCCTTTTTGGCCTCAAATACATGCTTGCCATAGTCCATGATCTTACAGACCACGGGATCGGAGTCCGCGGCAATTTCAACGAGATCCAGACTGGCCTCCTGGGCCGCCTCGAGCGCCTGTTCCAGGGAAACAATGCCCACCTGTTCTCCATCGGCGCCGATAAGGCGTAGCTGGGATGCCTCTATCTGGTCGTTAATGCGGGCCTTCTTGGACCGCCCCTTACTCTCTCGTTTAATAGTTGTCGTCTCCTGTTACCCAAATAAAGTCAGCTCTGGCTATCGTCGCCGGATTGGCCATAGCGGCCCACATCCCGCTCGAGGATCTCCAGAAATGACTCAAAAGTCATGGTTCCCAGGTCCTCACCGCTGCGTGTCCGAACGGCGACCGTCTGACTCTCCACTTCCTTATCGCCGATCACCAACAGATAAGGGACACGCTGAAGCGTGTGCTCGCGGATTTTAAAGCCGATCTTCTCGTTTCTCAAGTCAGCTGTGGCACGATATTGCAAACTACCCAGACGGGCCTCCAGATCGCGGCAGTAGGGGGCCTGGCGGTCGGTAATGTTCATGATGGCCACCTGCTGGGGTGCCAGCCAGGTGGGAAAGGCCCCTTCGTAATGCTCTATCAGTATGCCGATAAAGCGCTCGAAGGACCCCAGTGCCGCCCGGTGCAGCATCACCGGCACCTGGCGGGAGCCGTCTTCGGCCACATACTGGGCATCCAGGCGGCCGGGCATGGAGAAATCCACCTGAATGGTGCCGCACTGCCAGACCCGCCCGAGACAGTCCTTGAGTGAGAACTCGATTTTGGGGCCATAGAAGGCCCCCTCCCCCGGCAGCTCCTCCCAGGGCAGACCGGCGGCGTCCAGCGCCTGGGCCAGGGCCTTCTCCGCCTTGTCCCAGCTCTCATCGGAACCCACGCGCTTGTCCGGGCGGGTGGAGAGACGGTAGATGACGTCATCAAAGCCAAAGTCCCTGTAGATCGAATGCAGCAGGTCCATAAAGTCGGAAACCTCCGACTGGATCTGGTTTTCCGAACAGAAAATGTGACCGTCATCCTGTACGAATCCACGCACGCGCATCAGGCCGTGCAGGGAGCCGGATGGCTCACTGCGGTGGCAGGAGCCAAATTCGGCCAGGCGCAAGGGGAGATCCCGGTAGCTGCGCAGCCCCTGGTTGAACACCTGCACATGGCAGGGGCAATTCATGGGCTTGATGGCAAACTGGCGCTCCTCGCTGGTGAGGGTAAACATATCGTCGCCAAACTTGTCCGCGTGGCCGGACTTGCGCCAAAGGCTGAAATCCACCAGCTGTGGGGTCTTGATCTCTTTATAGCCGTACTCGCGCTGACGGCGGCGCATATACTGCTCGATGGTGCTGTATATGGTCCAGCCGTTGGGGTGCCAGAACACCATGCCGGGTGCCTCTTCCTGGATATGGAAGAGGTCAAATTTCTTCGCCAGCTTGCGGTGATCCCGCTTCTCCGCTTCCTCGATACGGTGCAGGTAGGCCTTCAGGTCTTTCTTGCTGGCCCAGGCGGTGCCGTAAACCCGCGTCAGCATCTCGTTGTTGGCGTCACCCCGCCAGTAGGCGCCGGCCACCTTGGTCAGCTTGAATGCCTTCAACTTGCCGGTGGAGGGCACGTGGGGGCCGCGACACAGGTCTTCAAAGTCCCCCTGGCGATACAGGGAGATATCCTCATCACTGGGAATGCTGGCGATGATTTCCGCCTTGTACTCCTCCCCCATTTCACGGAAGTGTTGCACTGCTTCTCTGCGCGGCATCAACCGGCGACTGACGGGGATATCCTGCTTCGCCAGCTCCTCCATACGCCGCTGAATTTTCTCCAGGTCCTCCGGGGTAAACTGGCGCTCATAGGCGAAATCGTAATAGAAGCCGTCCTCGATCACCGGGCCAATGGTGACCTGGGCACCCGGATACAACTGCTTGACCGCCTGGGCCAAAAGGTGGGCGGTGGAGTGCCGGATGATATCCAGCCCCTCCGGCTGGCGGTCGGTGACGATGGCCAGTTGCACGTCCCGCTCTATGACATAGCTGGTATCGACTTCTGTGCCGTCGACCACGCCCGCGAGTGCGGCCTTGGCCAGGCCGGCCCCTATATCGCTGGCCACATCGTACACCGAAACCGGCTGGGAGAATTCACGGCGGGAGCCGTCAGGGAGGGTGACTACAGGCATGGTACTTCCTTCTGTTCAGTGGCGGTCCCTACCAAAGACCGCATGACTATCCGCTCCAGTGATGCCGGAACTATCCGGTTGGAGCCTTTTCATTTTGTTAGTTGGGCAAGCTATCTGGTTGCCAGACCATCTCACTTTGGCTGGGGGGATGCCTGAACGACGCCCCCGGGCTCCGTCAGGACAAGAAGCCCAAGCCGGTGGAAACCGGCTATGGGGTATTCCACCCGGGCAGTTTACCAGAAACTTCCCGGCGAAATTCAACACAATTGCCAAAATCTGGGCGTAACTGGCAGTGGTGCCTTTGGTTAGCGACCTCGGCGCAGCAACTTTGGCCGTTAATCTGTGACTGCGAAACCGAGAACACTGAACAACAGGACTGGGAGAGGATTTTGGCGGGCTGCTGAAGAAGGTCTTTTCAGTGGCCCGGGGATGTCGGATAGAAGTTCGGCAACAGCGTCGGCGACAGCAGATCCGGAAGCACTAGCAGGCTGTTGAAAAAGTCCTTTTCAGCAGCCTGCTGTCCCGAACAGGGATGTTCGGGCCGCAAATCAAGCATGTAACTGCTTGATTTGTCGTGGAGGGTTTGCGGACATGAGCCGCAAACCCGGGTTGAGGGAAGCCAGGGAGGGCTTTCTCAACAACCTGCTAGGCTGGAGATTATATTCGCAGCCCCCAGAGCCCTATATTGCCGGATCAGGTATTGGCTGGCAGGGCCTGCAAGCAGCCCTTCAGCCGCTTGCAGGAAATGGCGATAGCCCTACCCCGCCGCTAACACTTACTGGGTGATACCTTGGTGTGATCGTGCAGCTTGGGTGGTGTGGCATTGCCCCCATGCTGCTTCAACCACTCGCAGGCGTTGACGATATCGTCGCGGAGGATGTGCACACTGTCCCGGTTCAGGTGCGGCCGCACGACCACCCGCAGGGTGTTGACCGACTCCGCATCCGGCGGCATCGAATAGGCGGACAGGACCCAGCCGCGCTCCCGCACCTTGGCGGACACATCGTATTCATTGAAGTTGAGGCCGTCCTTCAGGGTCAGCGCCACCACAGGAATGCGCTGGGTTTTATTCATAATCTCGAAAAAGCCACTATCCACCAGCTCCTTGCGCAGCCAGTCCGCATTGTCCACCGTGCGCTGCATCACATCCTTGTAGCCGGAGAATCCCAGGCGGAGAAAATTGTAGTACTGGTGGGCCACCGGCGCCGCGCCGCGGCTGAAATTCAGTGTGGCGGTGGGCTGCTCACCGCCCAGATAGTTGACATAGAAAATCAGGTCTTCGTTGAACACCTTGTCATCGCGGAAGATCACCCAGCCCAGCCCCGGAGGCACCAGCCCGTATTTGTGCCCCGAGGTGTTGATGGACTGCACCCGCGGCAGGCGAAAATCCCATTTGTAATCCGGGTAGAGAAAGGGATTGATAAAGCCGCCGGAAGCACCATCGATATGCAGGGGGATGGAGATTCCGGTCTTTGCCTCATAGTCGTCCAGCCATTTGTGGATACCTTCAAAATCATCGTCCTCGCCGGTAAAAGTCTGCCCGGCGATGGCCACCACAGCGGTGGTGTTTTCGTCCACGAACTCGTCCAGCCGCTCGGCAGTCAAACGGTAGTCCCCCACCTTTAGCGGCACTATGCGCGGCTCCACATCGAAGTAACGCATAAACTTCTTCCACACGATCTGCACATTGCCGCCGGTGACAAGATTCGGCTTGCTGCCGTCTTTGCCGGCCTTCTCCCGCGCCTGGCGCCAGTTCCACTTGTGCGCCAAACCCGCCAGCATACAGGCCTCGGACGAACCTATGGTGGCGGTGCCGTAGGGGGTGACATCGGCGGGTCCGTTCCACAGGCTGTGCAGCCAGCGCACCATGCGCTTCTCCATCGCAAAAAGCTGCGGGTACATGTCGTGGTCAATATAGTTTTTGAGGTAATTGCGGAGCGTCACCTGTTCCGCTTCCGGTTCGTCGAAGGTGGTAACAAAGGAAGACAGGTTCATGGCCGGCTGGGCGTCGGTCCAGGCCTCCGCGTTGACCATGGCCTCGGCGGTCCGGGGGGCAACCCCCTCCGCGGGCATCTTGTCTTGGGGGATATCGTGGTTGTACTGGTCGTAGGGGGTTTCATGGGAAGGCTGGGGTTTCATTTAGGGCTTCCTTGAATTTGCGCTGGGCCTGCTTGAAAAGTAGACCAGCCGCGGCCGGCATGGGAATCGGGAGACAAAATTTAGGTGTTTTTAGCGGCCAAAAGTCCTGCGGGACTGTCCCCTTCTCCAGCCGAGCCGGGATACACATTACTCCCTAAAATGACGTGAAATAACGCTTTTGATCAGGCGAACAAAAGCTGTACAGCTTGGTGCCACACCCACCTATTCATAGTGGCGATGGCTTTACTCCCTACCCACCTTGCCGGGCTATGGCCACGAGAAAATAAAATGGACAGGCCCCACTGACAACCTGCTGACAAAAGCCTTTGCCGGCTTTACTCAACGGCCTTGCGGCCCGAATATCCCCGCTGGAAACCACAGCCCGCGGACTGGACCCACTACCGAAGCCATTTGTCCCAGTAACCGGTGCGCCTCTGCATCTCCTCGATGACCGATTCCGGCAGCAGCTCGATGGGCGTACGATCTTCCCGTATCTGCCAGCCACCCCCCAGCGAGAGATATATCTGCACCAGGTTGCTGGCCACCAGGCCCTGGGTCACCGCCAAAGTGTCCTGCTGGGTGACATCCGAGGTCAGGGTTGTGATAACCGTGTTGAACTCTATCAGGCCATTGGTGTACTGGGATAGAGACAGGTTCACCGATTCCTTGGAGGCCTCTGCGGCCCTGGCATAATAAATCAGCTGCTGCTGGGATTTTAGGTAGGCAACAATCGCATTTTCCGCGTCTACCTGGGCCTGTAAAACCGTCTGCTGGTAATCTGCCAGAAGCTGCTGGAAAGTTGCGTCCTGCAGTCGCACATTGCTGCGCAGCCGGCCGTAGTTGAAGACATTCCACTCAAAATCAAACAGCAGGTCCCAGGTCTCGCTCTCCCCTTCAAACAGTTTCCCCGCGTCCATGGCCAGGGTGCCAATGGACCCACCGATGGAAAAAGTGGGGTAAAGCTCCGCCCTGGCGACACCAATCTGTGCCGCCTGCGCAGCCAGTAATCGCTCTGCCTGGCGAATATCCGGGCGCTGCCGCAGCAAATCCTGGGGCATACCCACCGCGATACGGGCCGGCACAGTGGGTATCCCGGAAAAACCGCCGAGAAGGTAATTGAGATGGTGCGGAGGCTCGCCCAGCAGTATCGCCAGGGTATTTTTCAGCTGCTGTAGCGTGATCTCCAGATCCGGTACAGTTGCCTGGGTATTGCTCAGCAATGTCTGGGCCTGCTCCACATCCAGTGCGCTGACCTCCCCCGCCTCGAATTTTACCGTGGCGATCCGCAGGCTCTCCCGCTGCAGACGAATATTTTCTTCGGCGACCTCCAGACGCCGCTGGGTTGTGCGGATGTCGATATAGGTCTGCGCCACTTGCGCCACCAGGGAGACCAGCACTCCGTCGTAGTCAGCCATGCTGGCCTCGAAATCCGCGGACGCGGACTGCACCAGACGTCGCAGCCGGCCCCACATGTCCAGCTCCCAACTGAGATTAAAATCCAGGCTGAATTCGTTCTCGATCACTCCCGGTTCGTCCAGACCTTTTGAGCGCTCTGCGGATCCGGTAATCTGCTGCAGCTGTGGATACTGGTTGCCGATGGAAATGGCCAGTTGCTGCTGGGCCTGCAATACCCGCAATGCGGCAGATCTCAACTCCAGATTCTGGCTTATCGCCCCCGCGATCAGGTCGTCAAGCAGGGCATCGGAGAAGGCCGATTCCCACCAGAGGGGATTGACCGCATCCAAAGTGTCAATGCCGCTGTCGCCGCGATACATCCAAAAATCCTCGACGGCCACAGGGGGGGGATGATAGTCCGGGCCCAGCATACAGCCGTAACCCGCCAACAGGGAAAATACCCCCGCAAGTGCGAAAAAGCGCGAAACCGCCCAGCAACGCGAATTAGGGTTCCGGCGCCATTTCATCTTTTTTATCGGCTTTATCGGCATCCGCCGTGCCGCCCATAACGAACACCGAGCCGGTAAAGCCGACTATGAGCCTGACGGGGGGAGGAACCCTGGTCAAATGAATTCGGACCGGCACCCGCTGGGCGAGGCGAATCCACTCGAAGGTTGGGTTGACTTCTGGAAGCAGGTCGTTACCGGCGGTCCCATCCTGTTGCGCTATGCCCCAGCCGATACTGTCCACATAGCCTTCCAGTGGGTTGTCCGGATAGGCCATTAGTGTCACTATGGCCCTATCCCCCGGCGCAATACGGCGAATAAAAGTTTCCCGAAAGTAGCCGTCCACCCAGTAACTGCTGGAATCCACCAGCGCCATTGCGGGCTGGTTGGCCACCGCCTGGTCGCCGAAACGGAAGTCCACGTTGGTCACATAGCCGGATACGGGCGCGGTCACGGTGGTATATTCCAGGTTGAGTTCCGCCTGGCGCAAAGCGGCCAGCGCAGCCCTCAGGCTCGGGTTATTATCCCCGAGCGCCCCGAGTTGAGCCCTGGCCTGCTCCAGCTCCGCCCTGGACTGCTCGGAGGTAGCCTGGGATTCCACCAGCGCCGCCTCGGCACCGATGCGATTCTCCACCGACGAGTCGTACTCGGCTTGAGCGGCTTCCAGGGACTTTTGCGAAGTGGCGCGCAGCGGCAATAATTGTTGCTGACGTTCAAATTCTGCTTTGGCCTTGACCACCTCCGCTTCCAGCGCCTTGATATTGCTGCGCGCCTGCTCTACCGCTGCGTCGGACTCCCGCACCCTGGCCTCGTAGGCGAAGACATTTTGTCTCTGCGCTTCATAGGTATCGAGGGATTCCTCGTACTCCGCCCTGGTTTCCGCCAGTGCCGCCTCAAAGGAACGCGGGTCTATCTGAAACAGCAGGTCTCCCGCCTTGACAAACTGGTTATTCTTGACAGGCAGATCCACAATCTGCCCTGACACTCTCGGTGTAATCTGGATAACCTCCGCCTGCACCTGGCCATCCCTGGTCCAGGGGTTTTTTAAATAATTCCACAGCTGTGCGAGCAACATCAGCAGGGCAATAAGAATCAGGCCTCCTGTCAACATATATTTCTTTGAAAAACGCATTGCTAAATACCCACAAAAACCTTCCCTATCACAATTGCATAGATGACGCTCATCGCAACAATAGCGGCAGGAGGGTTTGCAAAGTATCTGGAAATCCGATAGCGATCCAAACTACGTGCGGTCAATAACGCTGCCAGCAATCCCAGAAGACCAGACAACAACAGTGGTGAAAAATAGACCTCACCTATTGCCAACTCATGGGGTATACTAGTCACCTTGCCGCCTCCCTCAAAGTAAAAAATCTAGGCTGACAAAATTCATCCCAATTAATTTCTTCAAATAATTCGAGTACTTCCAATAAAAAAATATTGATATACTGAGTAATACCCAAAAAATACAAAAATTTTATTATCTTACCGTGCTCACCGGGATCATCTTTAGCGTTAAAGAATAATTTATCAGTGGAAAATGTTTCACTTTTGAAAAGTTTGGCATACTGCTCCCTAAGGTGCTTAGTATCTAAATCCGGCTTACTGGACGATAAATCCAACATTGCCTGACTGGTAAGCGCCCTCCATTGCATAACCTCATTGGTAATTTTATTTGATGCTATTAAGGGACCTTTACTTCTATCCAGCTCATAAAAAGTATTAACCTGATTACTAAGTAGGATAACCAGCTTAACAATTCTACGCAGCTGCTCTTCGGTCATGGAGTTTGTATCTTTTACGTCGATACCGTTCACCCAATATTTAAGTGCCTCCCTGGTTTTTAGAACCACATTGACGTGATACTCAATCATTACTCGCCTAAAAAAATTAAACCTTGATACAGGTGTAAAATTTTTTCCTGACAACAGATAGCCAGCACTAGAAAAAAAACGCCTTACAATCTGCCTAAATTTATTTTCTGGAATTAGTGAAAATGGTATATTTTTAACCACTCCAAGTATCGAAAAGACTATTATTCCCGTTAAGGCCAGATCTAGTATATTTATAAAATTGTATTCTTGATGATTGGCCAGATTGAATACAATTTGAAAGTAAAATAGCGCCATTAATTTTACTAAAACTTGCCCTTTAAAGAATAAATCAGAAAAATAGCAAGTGTAGAAAAACCATAAAAACAATATCGGCCCCAATGTATAATAGCTGGCAAGCTTGGGAAGTAAAAATATGTATAAAGGTGTGGCAATTACACAGACTAAAACTGTGGTTTGACATATAATTACAAGATTCGACATGGGCTTTGAAGCCAACATAGAGCCCATAACTCCGGCAAGTGTTACTACCAACATGCCATTAATCAAGTCGGGTATATATATGTACGCAAGATAGGCGATCCATATACCAGAAATAACCCGAATTACTGTAGCAATTCTATCGGGAGTAGGCATAAAAAATGAAAGCCAGTTGCTTTTGTTTTCGTATGGATATTTTAAATATGAACTACCCAGCTCACTAATATCCTCTATAGAGCGACCGAGAAATCTGGTTTCTATCTCGAGCTTTTTTAATCTCTGGTAAGTAACTGATAAGGCTGCAGCCTCGAAGGTGGACAGGGATTTTATCTTATTGATATTTTCCTCTATTGTATGGCCTTTTGAACTTCCGGGAAACTCTATCTTTTTATTCTGGGTGAAGAAAGTACAAATTTGTGTGAACCACACTCCCAATTCCCTGGAGATGTTCTTTATATTTGGAAAGAAATCCGGTATGTAAAGCCGTTTTGCTATAACCAGGCTTTCCTCGAACTTCAGCAATGCCTGGGTGACCACCGTTGACCGGTTGCCATAGTGACGCCATTGCCGACGAGACTCCCAGATTTCATAGCTATCGACGCTGGCATCATCTATGGCGCTGCGCAACTGCGCATCCGCCTGTATTAGATCCAGGCGTTGCTGGGAAAGATCTTTGTTCTTGTAACGGTCGTAGAGTTTGGAAAAGCAATGACTGTTGAATTCGCATTGCTGTTCCGCGAGCTTGATTGATGCTTTATCCAGCTCCGGTCGACTTCGGTTTGGCCATATGAGGACGGCAATAAGACTGTAGACAACGACACCTAACAGTGTCTCCTGTATCCGCAGGATTCCTTTCTCAAACGTCAGGGAGAAATCGCCCCCAGTCGCATCCCACAAAACCACGGTAACAAAGGCTCCGACGGTCCAGAAATATTCAAATTTTGATTCCTGCAGAAAGTAAACACAGATCCCAACCCAACTGGACAAAGCGATCATAAAGAGCCAGCGGTCCTGGGGAAAAATCCCGAAAATCGTCCAGGACACCAGCGCTGCAACAATGGTGCCGCCTATTCGCATAATGACGCGATTGATGGATTGGCCGAGATTTATCTGGCTACACACCACCACCGCAAAGCCAGCCCAATACGGCTTGTCCCAGTCGAGCCCCAGGGCGACTCCGTAAACTATCGTCAGCGCTCCGGCAACCTTGATAGCTTCTTTGCTGCTACGTGAAATGGGCACTACTCTCTCCGGCCAAATTACCCGCACAGAGACAGCAGCTTTTAACCCCGGGTATTAAAGGAGAGGCACAACAGGAATTCCATCAGCGACCAGTTGTGCCAATCCTATGCCCGAAAAGCCAGACCACTATGGTTTGACAATTGCCAATTCGCGGCTTGCGGGATCTTAGCTGCCGGCAGGCTCACTCTTAAATAGGTTAAGTCCCAGCGTCTCCGATAAAAATTTCGCCGCCATTTGCCCTTTTACGCTATTGCCGGCTTTGTCAAGCGGTGGCGCGAAGGCGCCAATGCCCATTTTGCCCGGAGCCACGGCGATGATGCCGCCACCGACGCCACTCTTGCCGGGCAGTCCCACCAGCCACAGCCATTGGCCGGTACTGTCGTAGAGCCCCGCAGTGGCCATCACCGCCAGTATATGGCGCACCACTTCCGGAGATACGACACGCTTACCGGTAACCGGGTTGGTGCCGCCATTGGCCAGGGTCGCAGCCATGGTGGCCAGGTCGCGGGCGGTGACATTCACCGAGCACTGGCGGGTATAGACTTCGGTGCTTTTAGTGGGGTCATCCCACATATGGTCATAGCTTTGCAGCAGTGTAGCGATGGCGCGGTTGTGCTGATTGGTGTCCATCTCAGACTTGTAAACCGGCTCGTTGACCGATAGTGAACGCCCGGCGAAGGCGGACATATTGTCCAGTATGGCTTTCCATTTGGCGTCGAAATCGCCTTTGGGCTGGAGCAGACTGACGGTGGCAATGGCGCCGGCGTTGACCAGTGGATTGACCGTGCGGGCCGGTTCCAACTCGATGGCGATCACCGAGTTAAACGGCAGGCCCGTGGCGTTGACGCCGATTTTTGACGGCAGTACATTAATTCCCTGTTGTTCCGCCACCAACGCGGCGGTGAAGGGCTTGGAGGCGGATTCGATGGCAAACTCATAGCCGCTGTCACCGGTTTCGATCACGTCCCCGTTTACGGTCACCACAGCGACCCCATAGAGCTGCGATGGCACCTTGGCCAGTGCCGGTATATAAGAGGCGTTCTTGCCGTCGCGGTTGCCCTTGAATTTATCGTGGGCCTGCTGCACCGCTTTCTGGATATCCGCCTTGGCAGGCTGGTGCGCATCCGCCGCCACACCGGTGGGAATCAGCAACAGGCAGAGAAGGAACAGTGCGTGTCGCCAAGCGGTCGTAGCGTTGAATGACAATGTGGTGGTTACTTCCATGATGATTGATCCCTCAATGTGTAGGAGAAGGAGTAACTGAACGAAAATTGCAGGCGCACATCCTCGGACTCAAAGCCGCCGGAGAAGTTATTGCGCTTGCCCCACTGCAGTTCAACGCCGCCCATGACCTGGGAGGTCGGGTAGTAGCGCAGATTGGCGGTGGCATAACGGCCCTTGCTGAATGCGTCCGGTGCCTGGCCATTGGTATTGTCCATTTTCAGATAGGAATAGCCGATGCTGCTGCTCCACTTCTGATGCCACTTGTGGTCCAGGTAAACAGTGGCGCCCCACACCGGCAATACCTTGCCGATCACCGGCCGACGCGCATCGCGGAAATTCAGCTTGGGCGCTATATCCACCGGTGCGTCGTTAAAATAGCTCTCCACTCCGGCGCCGCGCACCGCCTGCAGGCGCAGCACATTGCGGTCGTCGGGCTTAACGTTGGAGCTGAAACTGATGCCCCAGCCGGTATCGCTGCCACTCAGGTCAATGTCGTCGTCCCTATCCAGGTCGTCGTATTTAAAATAGCGGGCTATGGCCGCGACGCGCAGATAACCCCAGTCGGTCTTGTGCCTGTAGGCGGCGGACAGATCCGGGCGCGGGAAACGCAGCTCCACGTCCGGGATATCGGAGCGATCGGCGAAAATCCCCTCATCGCCGGTGGCTCCCGGTCGCTCCAGCGCTATGACCAGCTCCCGGTCGCCCTGCAGCGGTTGCCAGAAGGCCTGCACATTGCGGAAAAACAACACCCCGTTGGGACCCCAGTAATCCAGGGTGTTGGGCACAACGTCCAGGTCCATAAAGGGACTCCAGAGCTGCCCGGCACCGAATTTCCCCAGTTGGCCATAGGCGAGCCTCAGGCGCGTCTGCGTCTGCCCGGCTTCATCGCCAACGCCGAACCAGTCGAATTCCACAGCCGTATAGAGCTTGCCGCAGTCGGTGGGGGTAGTGACGTGCAGGCCCAGGCGCGTGGGGCGGACGCTGGCATAAAAATGGCCGTCGCGACCGAATTCACCCGGAAAGGACGGCAACTTGGAGGGGCGGTTCACATCGAACCAGTCGGGGTCGTTGGTCTGGAAATCGTAGATAAAATCTGCGTGGGCCGAACCGTAGATCTCCAGGGACATCTCTTCCGGAAGCTGCACCTGTGCCTGGGCACCCAGTGCTGCCCACAAGCCCGCCAGCAGCCACCAGGAGCACTGTTTGCGGATGCGTTTATTATACTGCTGCATTGCGGCCTCCTTGCCGACAAAAAAGAAAGTTTCGCGCAACCGACACCCGGTATAGAGGGGCGCCGGCGGCCTAAAATACCGGGGGCGCCGGTGTTCCTTCATCGCAAGGATAGCCCTAGTGGGCCATGCGGTTAATTAGGTGGCACATTTTTGGCTCGCCGCACTGAAGCCAGTATCGTGTCGGCGCTCTTTGTCCATTTAAATGGTTTGGCAAGATCGCGGTTATGAACACGAATAAATCGCTGCAGCTCGGCCTTC
>NZ_JBFLAB010000059.1:0-23714 GCF_040742695.1 Microbulbifer discodermiae
GAGGGTCCGCCTGATGAGGCGGAAATGGCCCAAAGATACCGAGAATCCAACATCAAAACCGATAGGATATCTTTGTTTTATCCTATTTTTGAAAACTGAAAGTGGCGCTGTTGAAGAATTCCCTGATTTTTCAACAGCCTGCTAGAATCCAACCACCCTGATGCTCCCCTTTAAGTGGGATACCTCCACAACCGAAAGACCTCCATACTGGTTGCCATGATTTAAAAGCTCAGAGAGATATTATGAGTGATTACAACACCAAAGAATTAGTGGAGAAAGACAAGGCGCACTTCACTCATCCCTGGACGGTGTTTGATGTGTATAACCACCAGGGCGCCCTCCCCATAGGGCGCGCGGAAGGCTGTTATATTTACGATACCGACAACAACCGTTATCTGGATGCGGTCGGGGGCCTCTGGTGCAACAACATCGGCACGGGTCGCGAAGAAATGGCAGAGGCCATTGCGGAACAGGTTCGCCGGATGTCCTATTCCAGCCCGTTTGTGGATCTGACCAATGTGCCGGCGACCCTGCTGGCAGAAAAACTTGCGTCGCTGGCCCCGGGTGATCTGGACCATGTTTTTTACAGCTGCGGTGGCTCCACCGCCGTGGACACGGCTTTCCGCCTGATTCACTACTACCAGAACTGTCGCGGCAAGCACGACAAAAAGCACATTATTTCCCGCAAGTCGGCCTACCATGGTTCCACCTTCGCGGCTATGTCCATCGGTGGCAAAGCAGGGGACCATCCACCGGAATTCGACTACATCACCGATACTATTCATCACGTTTCGGCACCGAAGTTTTACGGCGATACCAGTGGTAAAACCGAAGCCGAGTTTCTCGACGGCCTGATTCAGGAGCTGGAAGACAAAATCACTGAATTGGGTGGTGTAGACAAAGTCGCCGCTTTTTTCGCCGAACCCATACTGGGTGCCGGTGGCGTGATTGTGCCACCACAGGGGTATCACCAACGCACCTGGGAGCTTTGTAAAAAATACGACATCCTCTATGTCTCCGATGAAGTGGTGACCGCCTTTGGCCGCCTGGGCCACTGGTTTGCCTCGGAAGACGCGTTCGGCATTCAGCCGGACATCATCATCTGCGCCAAGGGCCTCACTTCCGGTTATCAGCCGCTGGGTGCAACCATCTATTCCGACAGGATTCACCAGGTTATCAGTGAAGAGGGGCACGGGCGTTGCTTCGCCCATGGCTTTACCTACTCTGGTCACCCGGTTGCCTGTGCTGCGGCCCTGAAGAATATTGAAATCCTGGAGCGTGAAAATCTGGCCGGCAATGTGTCTCAGCTGGCACCCTACTTCGAGGAACGCCTGAAATCCCTGTTGGACCTTCCCATAGTGGGCGATGTGCGCGGTCGCGGTTTTATGTGGTGTGTGGAATTTGTGGCCAACAAGGAAACCTGCGAACTTTTCCCGGAAGAGCTGGACATCGGCAAACGTATTTCCAATATCGCCGACACCAAGGGGTTGATTGTCCGGCCGATTGTCCACCTGAATGTAATGTCGCCGCCGTTGAATCTGACCCGCGACGAGATCGATTTTATTGTCGACACCCTTCGTTCCAGTATTGAGGCAACCGTGGCGGAGCTTGGGCGGGAAGGTTATCAGTTGTAGGGACCTGGCAGTGAATCATCTCGACAAGCTTTTTATTGACGGTCAATGGGTTGCCTCCGGCGGCGACGAATGGCTGGAGGTCATCAATCCCGCCAGGGAAACGCTGGTAGCTAGAGTGCCTTCGGCGACAAACGGAGATGTGGATAGAGCCGTGGCCGCCGCTAAAGCGGCATTCCCGGCCTGGTCGATTACCAGCGTGGCCTATCGACAACAGCTGTTGGTTACCATCGCGGAGGCTATGCAAGCCCGCGCCGACCAATTGGCGCAGGTGGTGTCCGACAGTATGGGCTGTCCCCTTGAGGTGGCTAAATGGTTGCAGATCGAAGGTAGCATCCAGGCCATGCGTTTGTTCGCCCAGCACATGGACGCGGTGGCCTGGGAAGAGCCCATGCACAACGCCATTGTGGTTCGGGAAGCCGCCGGGGTCTGCGGTTTTATCAATCCCTGGAATTATCCCCTACACCAGTTTGTGGGCAAGGTGGGCGCCGCGCTCGCGGCCGGGTGCACTATGGTGGTTAAGCCGTCTGAGCAGACCCCCTTGCAGGATTATATGATGGCGGAAATCCTGCTGGAGGCCGGACTGCCCGCTGGCGTATTCAATCTGGTACCGGGTAAGGGTCAGAATGTGGGCGCCCATTTGAGTCAACACCCGGACCTCGACGTTATATCCTTCACCGGTTCCACCCGCGCGGGTGTAGAGGTTGCCAAAGCCGCTGCGCCTACGGTCAAACGCGTCACCCAGGAGCTGGGCGGCAAGTCACCGTTTATTATCACCGCCAGCGCGGATCTTAAAACAGCAGTGCGCTATGGGGTGGAGGATGTGATGCTCAACAGCGGCCAGACCTGCACTGCGTTAACCCGCATGCTGGTGCCCGCCGAGTGCTACAAGGAAGCCGTGGCCGTGGCGAAACAGATTGCCGAGTCGCTGGTGTTGGGACATGGCGACCAGGCGTTCATGGGGCCATTGAGCTCCCGGCAGCAACAGCAGCGCGCGCTCGAGTATATCCAGCTGGGTCGCCAGGAGGGCGCCAGACTGGTTTGCGGGGGCGAGGCCGCACAGGTGGATGGAGCGGGATACTATATTCAACCCACGATCTTTGCCGACGTTCACAATGGGATGGCCATTGCCCGGGAGGAAATCTTTGGCCCGGTATTGTGTATGATACCCTATGCCGATATCGATGAGGCCGTGGCGATTGCCAACGATACGCCATATGGGCTATCTTCCGGGGTATTTGCCGGCAGTGACAGCGAGGCGCTGTCTATCGCCAAACAGATCAGGGCCGGCCAGTGTTATCTGAATGGCGCGGTATTCGATTGCCAGGTGCCTTTCGGGGGCTACAAGCAATCCGGCAATGGCCGCGAGTTTTCCCCACTGGGCATCGAAGAATTCCTTGAAATCAAGGCCATTCAGCATCCTGTCGAGTAACCCGTCTAATATCAGCCTGTTAAAATTAATGAGCAAACGGAAGCATTATGAACCAACCGTTTAATCAGCCCCTGGGCGGCAACCAGATGCCGCGCTTTGGCGGCCCGGGCACCATGTTTCGACTGCCGTCAGCCTCCCTGTCTGACAACCTGGATATCGCCATCGTCGGTGTCCCCCTGGATATTGGTACCAGCAACCGCAGTGGAACCCGCTTTGGTCCGCGCAGTGTGCGCAATGAATCCGTATTGGTGCGCCCCTATGGAATGGCCACCCGTGCAGCACCCTTTGACAGCTTTCAGATTGCCGATCTGGGTGATGTGCCGTTAAATACCTTCAACCTGAAAGAGTCGATTCGCATTATCGAAGACTACTATGACCAGGTGGTGGCTCACGATATCAAGCCGGTCACTGTCGGCGGCGATCACACCATAGCGCTGCCGATATTGCGCGCACTGCATAAAAAGCACGGCACCATGGCGCTGATTCACGTGGACGCCCATGCGGACATCAACGATCACATGTTCGGGGAGAAAGAATGTCATGGCACCATCTTCCGCCGTGCGCTGGAGGAGGGCCTGGTGGAAGGCAACAAAATGGTTCAAATCGGTTTGCGTGCCACCGGCTATAGCGCCGAAGATTTCGACTGGTCACGCAACCAGGGTGTGCGGGTGATCCAGGCTGAAGAGTGCTGGTACAAATCCCTGGAGCCATTGATGGCGGAAGTCCGTCAGCGCATTGGCAAAGACACCCCTGTCTATTTGTCGTTTGATATCGATGGCCTGGATCCTTCAGTGGCACCGGGAACAGGAACACCTGAACCGGCAGGTCTGACAGCGTCCCAGGGGCTGGAAATTATTCGCGGCTGCTGGGGCACCAATCTGGTGGGCGCGGACCTGGTGGAGGTATCCCCTCCCTACGATACCAGCGGCAACACCTCCCTGCTGGCCGCCAACCTGATGTTTGAAATGTTGTGCAGTTTTCCCGGCTGTATCAGGCGTGACTGATATTAACCCTGCGAAACAAGGATGTGCCGCAGACCGGCGACAGAAACCGGCCCCAAAAAGGGAAATTAAAGAGAGGGTTATCGGCCCGGGCGCCTGGCACTGCTGTAAAGGCAGAGCATATCCAGGGCCAGACTCGCCGCTGCCAGTGCGGTAATTTCCGCATGGTCGTAAGCGGGCGCCACTTCCACCTGATCCATACCCACCAGATTAATACCTTCCAGTCCCCGTAAAATACGCTGTGCCTGATAACTGCTCAGCCCGCCGACAACCGGTGTGCCGGTACCCGGCGCGTAACAGGGGTCGAGACAGTCAATATCAAAGGTAAGGTAGCTGGGGTGATCTCCGATACGCGCGCGAATGGCCTCCACCACTGCGTCCACGCCATTGCTGTGAACCCAGTGCGCATCCAGCACCTGGAAGCCAATAGTGTCATCGATACTGGTGCGCATACCAATTTGGATAGAACGCGATGGGTCCACCAGCCCCTCCTGTACCGCGTGATAGAACATGGTGCCATGATCGATGGTGCCTTTACTGTCGTTCCAGGTGTCGTAGTGGGCATCGAAGTGAATCAGCGACAGTGGACCAAACTTCTTCGCATAGGCTTTGATGATCGGGTAGCTGATAAAATGATCGCCGCCCAGTGCCAGTGTCGCTGTGTCCTGCTGCAGAATTTGCGCGATATGGTTTTCGATAATCCCCGGAATTTCCTGTGGGCAACTACTGTCGAAGCCGCAATCGCCGTAGTCCACCACGGCGAGATAATCAAAGGGATCAAAGCCCCAGTGATTGACCGAACCCCAGGCCAGATTGCTCGATGCCGCGCGAATGGCTCTCGGCCCCATGCGCGCACCGGAGCGATTGGAAACCGCCAGATCGTAGGGGATACCTGTAACGGCCACATCCACACCGTCGAGATTGCGACTGTAGTTACGGCGTAAAAAGCTCAAAACCCCGGCATAGGTGGGTTCGACATCACTACCCTTCAGAAAATCACGGGTGATCGCAAAATCGGTGGGGAGGGACATGACTACCTCTGATTATAAGGACGAAAAACCTCAGTCTAATCAAAGGTGCTGTCTTCCCCTATCCCCCTTTGGGAGGAGGGGCGGCAGGGGCCAGATACTGACTCAGAGGGTCCGGCTCGTCCGCCGAGAGGTGGGGCAGAGAGTCCAGGAACAAATAAAACAATTCCGATTGATTGGTGATATCCAGTTTCTGGTAGATGCTCTTGCGATGGCTCTTTACGGTGGAGTGGGCCACCTGCAAACGCTCGGCGGCCGATTGATTGGAATGCCCCTGCAACATCAATCGAACCAGCTCCTGTTCTTTCGGTGTGAGCAGGCTGCTGCCAAAGTTGTTCAACGCCTGCTGCACACTCTGGGCTACGAATTGTTGTGATCCAAGTGCCTGAAGTTGCTGTTGCCCGTGCTGGAACAACAGTGCCGTCAAAATATCCAACCTGGCAGCCAATACATTGTGACAAGCGTCCTCGGACCCCTCATTTGCATCCAGCGACAAATGAATAAAACTATGTTCGCACAAAGGCACCTGAATAGTGATTTCATGGTGCAGCTTCAGCGGTAAATAGTAGCGGGTGAAAAACTCGGTTTGCTCGAATTCGTCGGGGGCCACATCGCTCAGCATTGCGATCCCCTGCCTTTGCTGTTCGACACTGGCCCGATAAAAGGGATCCAGTACGTAGATGCCGGTATCGATATAGTCGCGCACATGATGCTGATAAGAGGCTTCACCATAATTGTGATACAACACCAGTGGCCGCTGATCAGGCTGGTAAAGCAATGCCAGCGGATCACTCGCCAGGGTGTCGATCCCCAGCCACGACAGCAAACCGGGGAAAAAATCCGTGCTGCCAATGGCGCGGATTATCTCGCTCAAGCGACGTTCTGAAGAGGGGCTGTTCATCCGCCCAAGCATAGCGCCAGACAATACAGAACACCATATAGAGTTTTCAGGCGCTACAAATGTAAGCTGCCTCCTAACACCACCACTTATAGAGAAACTATTTGCAGAAGGATCTGCAAAAAATCGAATCTGGCTTTACAGATATAAAGGCACTCTTTCCATACCTTAAGTTGCGGTGAGTACCACTGGATTCCCAAGAGACCATTCTTTTTCTAGTCAAGTGATTTGTTAACCTGGAAACCCAATAGTGAATCCCTGACCCATAGTTTTGCCTCCTTGAAAACCTGCGCAAATACGCGGACCACTTGATTTTCAGGGTTTGGCGTCGACCCCCGGCCGGGGGCGCCAGATCCGTGTGCCACAATTACCCCTGGGTACTTGGCTAAACGGAGGGATTCCGCCCATAAAAAATAAAAGCGGCGAGCCTGTCCCCAGCAGCAACAGAAAGTACGGCGTTATTCACTCAGGTCAACAACGATTCGGCGGCAGACTGACTTCCAAAACATCTACAGCCCCCTCATCCCCCATCAATCGCTTCCACTCTGTAACCATTGTGGGCAGCCGCGCTGTCTGACCAAAAGAAGCGGCTTGCCCATGCCGGGCACCATGCCAGGGGGATGCATTGCTATTACGGTGGAAGAAGCGACAAGTGGGAGCGCCTGCTTTGGGGGTTTCACTGACCACAAATCGCAGGGACCGGCGGAATATGTGAGAATACCGGCAAAACAAAACCTGCTGCGCCCATGAGCAACAGCCAAGCTCTCTCATTTCCCTCCTTATTGCTGCCCAGCTGGCGCCGGCTGCGCACCGTGTTGATCGCGTCGCTGATCTGGAGCCTGCCACTGGGCCTGACCTGGCAGAGTTCATACCCAAGCCTGCTGCTGCGTATCCTGTCGGCCGGGCTGGTGGCCCTGCTGGTATTCAGCGTGCTGGAGAGATGGCCGCGGGAACCCCGCCGGATGCCCCGCTGGGTGCTGCAAGTATTGGGGGTCAGCGCCTCAATCCCAATATCCCTGTGGGCTATTTACGTGGGCTCCACCGAGCCGGGCGCCCCACCCTTCTGGCAGGATCACCACCGGGCGGGCGGCTTTGCGATGCTCACTATCGGTGGGCTGCTGACCGCGCCCTGGATCGCTATGGCGGCGCTGTTGCGCCAACGGGATGCGGCGGTGCGCAACCAGGCCCGCGCCTTTGAGCGCGAGCGCGGGGAGCTGGAGCGCCAGGCTCTGGATGCCCGGCTGCGCCTCTTGCAGGCCCAGGTGACACCGCATTTCCTGTTCAACACCCTGGCCAATGTCCGTGAACTGGTGGAATCCGCATCGCCGCGGGCACCGGCACTGCTGGATAGTCTGATCGCCTACCTGCGCGCGGCAGTGCCTGGAAGGGAACAGGTGGAGAGCAGTTTCGACCGGGAACTGTCCCTGGTGCGGGCCTACCTGGAGCTGATGCAGATGCGCATTCCGGACCGGCTGCAGTATGCCGTCGCCGCCGATACACCGGTTAAGAAAATGCACTGCCCACCCATGGCCCTGCTGACACTGGTGGAAAATGCGGTGCGCCACGGCATAGACCCGAGCGAAGCGGGAGGTCGTATCGATGTGCGCCTGCGACTGGTGAGTGGGCGCTGCCTGGTACAGGTCGCCGATACCGGCGCGGGCATAGAGTCGGGAGCGGAAGGGCTCGGCACTGGGCTGGCAACCCTGCGCGAGCGCTTGCGATTGACCTTCGGCGACCAGGCCTCGCTGCGGCTCATCGCAATGGAACCTCAGGGACTGCTGGCGGAAATGGACTTTCCCGCACAGGAGGCCCAGTGACCAACGCAAAAGCCCTGATCGCCGAAGACGAGCCACTGCTGCGCCAGTCCCTCCGCCGCCAGCTGGCCACTCTGTGGCCCGAGCTTGAGGTGGTGGCCGAAGCGCGCAACGGCCGCGAGGCCCTGGCGCAATTCCAGAGGCTGCAGCCGGATATCTGTTTTCTGGATGTACATATGCCGGGACTTTCCGGCGTGGAGACAGCGCGCCGTATCGGCCGACGCTCACATTTGGTGTTTATCACCGCCTTTAACAGCTATGCGGTGGAGGCCTTCGCCCAGGGCGCGCTGGACTATCTGGTCAAGCCGGTGGAAATGGAGCGCCTGGCAGATACCGTTGCGCGATTGCAGGAGCGCCTGCGTACAGCGCAGCCGGCACCGGACGCCGGGTCTCTGCTGGAGCAGCTGGCCGCGCAGATGGAGCGAAAAAAGAAAACCGAAACCCTGCGCTGGATTCGCGCATCTGTCGGCTCGGTACTGCGGCTAATCCCGGTAGATGATGTGCACTACCTCCGTGCGGACGACAAATATACACTGGTGGCCTGGTGCGAAGACCGCGGTGAGGCCGGCGACGCGCTTATCCGCACGCCGCTGGCGGAATTACTCAGCCAGCTGGACCCAGAGCAGTTTGCACAGGTACATCGCTCGGTTGTAGTTAACCTAAGCGCGGTCAGCCACCTGGTGCGCAAGGGTGACACCGCCCGAATCCATCTGCGGCACCGGTCAGAAACGCTGCCGGTCAGCCGGCGTTATCTGCATTTGTTCCGCCAGATGTAGTATCTGCCTCCACCCAAGACACCGTTCAGCCACCCATATCGCCATTGGCGGCACTCTATCCGCAGCCCATCACCTCCCCTCTAGCCGTAGCGGCAAGCCGCACTTAAGTTGTGTGGATCAAGGAAAAACACCAGGGGGAATGATGAGCACTGCAGTCACAGGGGCCACCCGGCCCGCGACCAGGCATGCCGGTGACGGCGGCCTCAAGTTACTACACAGCGCCGGAGCCACCTGGCTGACCCTGGCGGTTATCGGCCAGTTAATGTTGGCGGCCTATGTGGTGGGGTTTTATCTGCGAACGGCAGTGACCGGTGACTGGCAGCGCTGGAATCAGGCGATGCCGGTGGGCTATGTGGAGGGGGATCTGATCGGCAACCTGGTGTTGGGTCTGCACCTGCTGTTCACCGTCTTTATTATCGCCGGCGCCGCGCTGCAGCTTGCGCCCCAGGTGCGCCGCCGCTGGCCCCGTTTCCACCGCTGGAACGGCCGTTTCTATCTGCTCTCCGCGGTCATCATGAGCCTCGGTGGGCTCTACCTGGTCTGGAGCCGGGAATCACCCAAAGGCAGCCCAATTCAGGATGTTGCCATCTCCATCAACGCCCTGCTGATCCTCGCCTGTGCCGCAGCCGCCTTGCATTTCGCGCGCGGCAAACGCTTTGAGCAGCACAAACGCTGGGCTCTGCGCCTGTTTCTGGTGGTGAGTGGCGTGTGGTTTTTTCGCGTGGGCCTGACCTTCTGGCTACTGGTCAACCAGGGCCCGGTGGGTTTTGACCCCAAGACGCTGACCGGCCCCTTTGTGGTCTTCCTGGGTTTCGCGCAATACCTGCTGCCGCTGGTGCTGCTGGAAGCTTACTTTCGCGCAGGCGACAGTCACAGCAGCTATGCCCGCCTATCCATGAGCGCCTGCCTGGGCCTGTTTACGCTGATCACCGCCACGGGTATTTTCGCCGCGGCAATGATGCTGTGGCTGCCGCGCTTGACCGCCTGAGCTGATTGCGAACTTGTCAATCGCGGGCGTTCAACCACTGGTCCAGGGCCACCAGTATCCGGTGCCGGTAGGGCTGGGTTTCGTTGATCATCTGGTGGCGGGCACCGCGTATGATCACCCGCCGGCTGTTGGGGAAGCGCGAGCGAATCGCGCGCATATTGTATCGCCAGGAAACTGTCTCGTCCCCGGTGCCCTGTACCACCAGGATCGGTTTCCTGTTCACCGCCGTCTGCGGGAAGGTTTCCAGCCAGTCCACCAGGGCCCCCAGCCAGCGCATGGAAATCACCGGCGACTGCAGCGGGTCCCGATGCGCCTGGCGGCGGGCGAATTCCGCATCGTGCGTGTTGATATTGAAACCGCGATTGGGGGCCAGTAGAAACAACCGACCCAGGTAGTAGATCCACTTGCGCAGATGCCAGCGCGCCGGGCGCACCAGCGGTGCCAGCAAAAACACCTTGTCAAACGGCTGCCAGCGACTGTACTGGAGATAGGCGAGCAGCGCCGCACCGCCGGTACTCTGGCCCAGCGCGTGCCAGGGACCGGGCAGCTTGTCTGCGGCAATGCGCAGCAGTGTGTGGAGTACCTGGCGGTACTGCAGGAAGGTATCTATAGCCACCCGCTCGCCACTGGATAACCCGTGCCCGGGAAAATCGAAAACCACCACATTCAGGTTGCGCTCCAGCCCAAAACGGATGGCCGGGCCATAAATACCGGTGTGATCGAAATAGCCGTGGCAGATAAACAGGGTACCCCGAGGCTTTTCCACCAGCCAGTATTGGGACACCAGCTGGAAACCGGACGCGACAAAGGTCCCCACCCCGGTCTTATGGGCCAGGGGAAACTGCAGGTGGTAAAAATTGCGGTAATCCTCCAGCGCCGGGGGCAGGGGCTCGTCGCCGCAAAAGTCCAGGTCCGGCAGCTGTTCACGCAGGGCCGAATAGTCCGGCCGCCGGATCACCGGGCTGTGCGGCAGACTGGAAAACTCTTGCATTAGATCCATAGTTCCATGTTACTGCATTTTTTGCGCAGCTGGACCTATGCCCGCGGCGGCCGGCGGCGCCAAAAGTTCTGGCCGCGTCACCGCCGGGGTTGTTATGGCTACTTGACCTGTGGCTCAAGTTCCCCGGCCTCATACCGCCGCGACATTGCCTCCAGGCTCAGGGGGCGAATCCGGCTGGCATTACCGGCGGTGCCGAAGGCCTCATAGCGGGCCACACAGATGTCCCGCATAGCGTTGAGTGCTACCTGGTAGAATTTGCGCGGATCAAACTCGGACGGATTCTGGGCCAGGAAGCGCCGGGTGGCGCCGGTGGAAGCCAAGCGCAAATCCGTGTCGATATTCACCTTGCGCACACCGTGCTTGATTCCCTCGCAAATCTGCTCCACCGGCACACCGTAAGTCTCCGCTATCTCACCGCCGAACTCATTGATCACCGCCAGCCACTCCTGTGGCACCGACGATGAGCCGTGCATCACCAGGTGGGTGCTGGGGATGCGCGCGTGAATGGCCTTGATGCGGTCTATGGCGAGGATGTCACCGGTGGGTGGACGGGTAAACTTGTAGGCGCCGTGGCTGGTGCCGCAGGCAATGGCCAGTGCGTCGACCCTGGTCTTGCGTACAAAGTCGGCGGCCTCCTCCGGGTCGGTGAGCAATTGCTCCTTGGACAGTTTGCCCTCGGCGCCGACACCATCCTCCTCCCCTGCCATACCGGTTTCCAGGGAACCCAGGCAACCCAGTTCGCCCTCCACCGATACACCACAGGCGTGAGACATGGCCACTGCGCGCTGGGTCACATCGACGTTGTACTCGTAGGAGGCCGGCGTCTTGCCGTCCTCCTGCAGTGACCCGTCCATCATCACCGAGCTAAAACCCAGTTGAATGGAGCGCTGGCAAACAGCGGGGCTGGTGCCGTGGTCCTGATGCATCACCACTGGAATCTCCGGGAACTCCTCAATCGCGGCCAGGATCAGGTGGCGCAGGAAAGGCGCACCGGCATATTTCCGTGCCCCGGCGGAGGCCTGTACGATCACCGGCGAGTCGGTCTGCCTGGCGGCCTCCATGATCGCGCGCATCTGCTCCAGGTTGTTGACGTTGAACGCGGGCACGCCGTAATCGTGCTCGGCAGCGTGATCCAGCAGTTGACGCAAGCTGATAAGGGCCATGAACAATACCTTCGTTATTTAACTGGTCGATTTGACTGGCGCTCCCCGCCGGGGGCGAAGCACCTTCTCTGCTAGAGGCCAGGGGCCCCAGTACTGAAAAAACCTTGCCTGACTTCTCTCTCATCCGGCTTTGCGGCCCACTAGCTGTCAGCACGGGATTCCAGCATCGCCACCGCGGGCAGGGGCTTGCCCTCCACATACTCGAGGAAGGCGCCACCCCCGGTGGAGATATAGGAAACCTTGCCGGCGATACCGTATTTGTCTACCGCGGCGAGGGTATCCCCGCCTCCGGCAATGGAAAAAGCCGCGCTGTCGGCTATGGCCCGGGACAGCCGCTCAGTGCCGCCACCAAATTGATCAAACTCAAACACCCCCACAGGGCCATTCCAGATAATGGTCCCCGCCTCGCGCAGGATTTCTGCCAGCTGCTCAGAGGACTGGGGGCCGATATCGAAGATCATGTCGTCCGCCTGCACATCCTCGGCGGACTTGGTTTCCGCGGCGGCGGACTCGCTGAACACCCGGCCGGTGACCACGTCCACCGGCAGCGGAATAGCACATTTTTCCATCAGTGCCCTGGCCGTATCCACCAGCTCGTGTTCGCACAGGGATTTACCCACCGCCCTGCCGCTGGCCGCCAGGAACGTATTGGCGATGCCGCCGCCGACGATCAGACGGTCCACCTTGGCAGACAGACTTTCCAGCACCGTGAGTTTGGTGGACACCTTGGAACCGCCGACTATGGCCACCAGGGGTCGCGCCGGCTCCGCCAGCGCCCGCTGCAGAGCCTCCAGCTCAGCCGCCAGGAGCGGACCGGCACAGGCAACCGGCGCATAGCGGGCCACACCGTGAGTGGATGCCTGGGCCCGGTGTGCAGTGCCAAACGCATCCATCACGAAAATATCGCACAGGGCGGCATAGGCCTTGGCCAGTTCCGGATCATCTTTCTGCTCGCCCGGGTTGAAACGCACATTTTCCAGCAGTGCCACCTGGCCGTCGGCCAGCTCGACACCATTGTGCCAATCGCCCACCAGCTGTACATCCAGGCCGAGCAGACCGCTCAGGTGCGCCGCCACCGGCGCCAGGGAAAACTCTTCGGCGTATTTTCCCTCGCTGGGCCGACCCAGGTGGGACATCAGCAGCACTTTGGCGCCGGCATCGATAGCGGCTTGGATGCTGGGCAGTGCGGCGCGAATACGGGCGTCGTAAGTAACCTCACCATTTTTCACCGGCACATTCAGATCCTCGCGAATCAGTACCCGCTTGCCCGCCAGATCCAAATCCGTCATCAGTTTAACCGCCATAGCCAGCCCTCTCTGCCAGTCACTGCTCTGTGTGAAATACGGGCGCCAGGCGCCCATGGGAACAGGCGCGGATTATAAGCTGCAAGCCCGCCAGCGCCCACCAAGCGGCGCGGAGTATACCAAGCCTTTGTGTAGTTGAATTACGACAGCCGCCCTGTGGCGCGGGGCAGCGGGGTGGCCTGCCATGCAGGGAGTCTCCGCCTGTGGTTGCCGGCCCTTCGGGCGCCGCCTACCATAGAGCCCCCCAAACAGCCTCCGGAGCGAATAGACGAAGATGGAAAGCAGTAACCGCCGGCGGCGGGAAAAAGTCAATTTCAGCGGCAGCCGCGGCCAGACTCTGGCCGGCATTGTCGAGGCACCGGCGGGCGAGGCCCGCGGCCAGGTACTCTTTGCACACTGTTTCACCTGTGGGAAGGATGTGGTGGCCGCCGCCCGCATCGCCCGCCACCTTGCGGACCAGGGTTACGCGGTGCTGCGTTTCGACTTCACCGGCCTGGGGGATAGCGAGGGGGATTTCAGCCAGACCAACTTCTCCACCAATGTGGAGGATCTTATCAGCGCGGCGCACTACCTGGCGGAGAGCGGTCATGCCCCGGACCTGCTGATCGGCCACAGCCTCGGGGGTGCAGCTGTGCTGGCAGCGGCGGCGGAGATCCCCGAGGCCAAGGCAGTCGCCACCATCGCCGCACCCGCCTACCCCAACCATGTGATCAAACAGTTTGCCTGCGCCCTGGATACCATCCAGACCCAGGGCCAGGCGGAGGTCGAACTGGCGGGGCGCCCCTTTACGATCAAAAAACAGTTCCTGGACGACCTGGACGCGCTCAAGAAAAATTACATCCACGAGCTGCGGCGACCGCTGTTGATTTATCACTCACCGGTCGACCAAACCGTGTCCATCGACGAAGCAGCCGAGATCTACAACCTCGCCCTGCACCCAAAAAGCTTTATCAGCCTCGATCACGCTGACCACCTGCTGACCCGTAAGGAGGATGCGGACTATGTGGCGGACACACTGGTCGCCTGGGCCAGCCGCTATATTCCCCGGCTACCGGATGGGCGCTGACGGCAAAATTGCAGGCCATATGGAGCTGCACCGCGACGCAACTTCCCCCGGTCATGATTGCAGTGTCAGGGCCGGCAACCCCCCTTCGCTGGCCGCAACGCTGTGCAGGCTTCTGCATTGCTGCTCTGGCTTGTCCTCATGAGACTCAAAGTACCGTTGCGCACCTGTGCAATGGCCGGTTAATAGCGCCATGACAATGGCGAACCTGACAACCGAAAGGACTTGCGGCAACAGGCTGCGCCGCTACAATCCACCGCCGGCGGAAATCAGAACAGAGGATACAGGCATGGAGAGGGAAACAGCCGATAGCGATATCGTATTTCAAAGCTACGGTCGCTGCTGTAACAAGGAATTGTTTTTTGTGGACTTTTACGACTGCTTTATGGGCAGCTCAGCGGAAATCCGCGCTCAGTTTGTCGATACCAACATGGCCAACCAACGCCACCTGCTGCGCAATGGCATCATGCAACTGGTGCTGCATGCACGCGGCATGCCCGACACCAAACTGCGCGCACTGGGCGAGAGTCACTCCCGCAGCGGCTACAATATCCACCCCCAGTGGTATGGGCTCTGGCTGGAGGCCCTGATCCAGACACTGCGCAAGCACGACCCGGAATTTACCGAAGCCACTGAAGTCTCCTGGCGTCGCGCTATTCAACCGGGTATCGACCTGATCCGCGACGCCTACTGAGGCTGCCCAGCCCCTGCCCCCGCAGTTAGGGCGCCTATTGAGTGAGCCTTGCAGGGCTCACCGCTGCTGTTGCGGAGGCGCGCCGTGCCCTGGTATTCACCCGGCGGGCCGGTTGAACCCGCCAGCCCGGCCCCACAACTGGATCAACTCGCACTGCCGGGCAGGCGCCTCCATTTGCCAGCACCCCGGGCAAAAGGTATAAAGTTCCGGCACAACTGGCCACAGCCCCGCTTTGCAACTGACAAAAAAGCCAGCCCCGGCATCACAGTTTCCGGTAACTGCCGGCAATAAAGACCCTACATAAGAGTGGAACCTGGGTTCGCCGGTAGTTTCTGCAAGGGCTGGGGAAGGCCCCTAGAAAAATAAATCTACCGCGTAAGGAAACCTCGATGAAAATCGTAAAACCCCACTGGATTCCCCTCGCTTTGTCCCTGGCGCTGGCCGCCTGTGACAAACCTCCACAAACACAAACCAGCCCCAGTGCCACAGCGGAAACTGGTCCCGTCGCGGAGAGCCAGATGCCCACCGCTACAGAGGCACTGCATATTCCCTACGAGAAATTCACCCTGCCCAACGGCCTGCGGGTGATAGTACACGAGGATCACAAGGCGCCGATCGTGTCCGTGGGTGTCTGGTACCACGTGGGTTCGAAGGACGAAAAGCCAGGGCGTACCGGCTTCGCCCACCTGTTCGAACACCTGATGTTCAACGGCTCTGAAAACTACAACGATGAATTCTTCAAACCGTTCGAGCGCGCCGGCGCCACGGGCATGAACGGCACTACCTGGCTGGACCGCACCAACTACTTCGAGACGGTGCCCAGCAACGCCCTGGACATGGCGCTGTGGATGGAATCCGACCGCATGGGTCACCTGCTCGGCGTGATCACCCAGGAAAAACTCGACGAGCAGCGCGGCGTGGTACAAAACGAAAAGCGCCAGGGTATGAACCAGCCCTATGGCAAAGTCTGGGAGCAGATGCAGGCCGCCATTTTCCCCGAGGGGCACCCCTATTCCTGGACCACCATTGGCTCCATGGAGGACCTGGATGCGGCCTCTCTGGAGGACGTCCACGAGTGGTTTAAAACCTACTACGGCGCCGCCAACACAGTACTGGTGCTGGCGGGCGATATCGATGTGGCCACCGCCAAAGAGAAGGTCGCCAAGTACTTTGGCGATATCCAGGCCGGTCCGCCGCTGGTGAAAAAAGATGTCTGGATCGCCAAGCGCGATCAGTCCAAGCGGGACACCATGTACGATCGCGTCGCACAGTCGCGTGTCTACAAGGTTTGGAATACGCCCTATCTGGGCCACAGCGATGCCGATGCCGTTTCACTGGCCGCTGCGGTACTGGGCGATGGCAAAAACTCGCGCCTGTATAAACGCCTGGTATACACCGACCAGATCGCCACCAATGTCAGCATCAGCCTGTACGAATTTGAACTGGCCGCTATTTTCTCGATTATTGCCGATGCAAAGCCGGGCGTCGATCTGGCCGATGTGGAGGTCGCCATCGAGGAAGAGCTGCAGCGTTTTCTCGCCGAAGGCCCCACAGAGGAGGAATTGGCGCGGGTCAATATGTCGGAGTACGCCAGCGCCGCCCGCAATCTGGAGCAGGTGGGCGGTTGGAGCGGCAAGGGCGTGACCCTGGCGCGCGGCGAACTCTATCTGGGCAACCCCAACGGCCTGCTGGACAGTATCGCCAACAAGCGCCAGCTCACACCGGAGCAGGTGCGCGCAGCCGCTGACCGATGGCTCAGCAGCGGTGACTACAACCTGGAAGTGCACCCCTTCCCCGAGTACCAGGTGGCGGAGGCGGGCGCTGATCGCTCCAGCCTGCCGGACTTGGGACAGTTCCCGTCGGTACCTTTCCCACAGATCCAGACTGCGGAAATGGCCAACGGCATGAAAGTGGTGCTGGCCGAGCGCCACTCAGTGCCGGTGGTGGATATGCGCATGGTGTTCGACGCCGGCTATGCGGCCGACCAGGGCAAGACACTGGGAACCTCCAGCTATGCCATGTCCATGCTGAAAGAAGGCACCAAGAAACTGAGCGCTCTGGAAATCAGCGCCAGGGAGGAAATGCTGGGCGCGCGTATCTCGGCAGGTGCCGATATCGATGTTTCCAATGTTAGCCTCAATGCGCTCAGCAGTAATCTGGACGATTCCATGGCCCTGTTTGCCGATATTCTTCTCAACCCCGCCTTTGCGGAAGAGGAGATTGAGCGCAAACGCAGTCGCTGGATCGCCAACATAAAGCAGGAAAAAACCAGGCCGGTGCAGATGGCGCTGCGCACCCTGCCACCGCTTCTGTACGGTGCCGACCACGCCTATGCGGTGCCCTTTACCGGTTCCGGTACCGAGAGTTCCATCGAGTCCCTGAGCCGCGATGACCTGGTCGCCTATCACCAGACTTGGCTGCGCCCGGACAACGCCACCCTGGTAGTCACCGGTGACATCACCATGGAAGCGCTGATGGGCAAGCTCGAGCAGTACTTTGCCGACTGGCGCGCCCCGGAAACAGCACTGCCGCAGAAAAACCTGTCTCAAGTGGCCCTTCCGGAGAAAGCCAGTGTCTATCTGATCGACAAGCCGGGATCTGAGCAATCCATCATCATCGGCGGCCTGCTGGCACCCTCGGAAAGAATTCCCGAGCGGGAAGCCATGCACATGATGAACGATATTCTCGGCGGCACCTTCACAGCGCGGATCAATATGAACCTGCGCGAGGAAAAACACTGGGCCTATGGCGCCTATTCATTTATGACCGGTGCCAAGGGACAGCAGCCGTTCCTCGTCTATGCCCCGGTGCAGACCGACAAGACCAGCGAATCCCTGCAGGAGCTGCAAAAAGAGCTGCGCGCCTATATTGGCAACAAGCCGGCGATGGCTTCAGAGTTGCAGAAGGTGAAAGACAAAAGGGTCAACGAGTTACCCGGGCGCTTCGAGACCATCGGTGCGGTTTCCGGTGCCGTTTCCAATATGGTGAAATATGATCGGCCACTGGATTATATGGACAGTTACGCGGAGCAGATTCGCTCTGCCGATCTAAATACCATCCACGACCTGGCCCGCAGCACCATAAAACCGGAGCAGTTTGTCTGGGTGATTGTTGGCGATAAGGAAAAAATCGCCGGCAAAATCCAAAGCCTGAATATCGGACCAATTACTGAAATTGATGCCGACGGCAAGCCGGTCACAAGCGGCGCTACAGCCAGCGGGCAGTAGCCTCACCCGCAGCCGCAGCTGGTAAATCCAGCTGCGGCGATCAAAAATCCCACTGCGAAAACTTCCCCGGCTGCATTGCTTTCTAAGCACAAATTGCCAGCGCTTAGTAACCCCCAAGCTACTGACCCTGCGGTCCCATAGAGAACGCCACCTCGATTGCAATGCCACCCTTGAATGGCTGCGCCATTGCGCGGAACCGCCTGGGCTGTAAGATCACGGATACAGGTGTTTGCAGGAACTTTTCCTTTGGGAAGAAGAAATCTCTTTCGCGGCTGCCCAGAGTGGCTTGTAAAGTCAATTTAGTGGCCCGCTAAGTCTATCAAGCACTGAGAATTGTGTTATATGGTCTGCTGCAACAACAAAAATACGGAAAAGCACCATGTCAGAACCTGTTTGCTCTGATCTTTTGATTGCTGGGGGTGGTCTAGCAGGTATTGTCACGGCACTGGAGGCGGTAAGAGCAGGTAAAACGGTCACCATTGTAGATCGGGATACGCCACAGCGGCTTGGCGGCTTAGCGCTGTGGGCCTTTGGCGGTATGGCACTGATCGATACACCGCTGCAACGCCGTATGAAAATTCCCGACTCGCCGGAATTGGCGCTGCAGGACTGGCTGCGCTTTGGCGAGTTAGACCCGCAGGATAAATGGCCGATACAGTGGGCCCGCTATTACGTAGAGCACTCACGGGCTGAAGTATACGATTGGCTCGCCAGTGAAGGACTTAAATTTTTGCCATCGGTCAATTGGGTGGAACGGGGCCGCTTTGGCGACGGTAACAGCGTACCCCGCTACCATATCGTCTGGGGTACTTCCCGGGAGCTGGTTCGATGCATGGTGAATGCGCTGCAGGAGGCAGGCGCCAAGGGGAAACTGTCGATTTATCATGGCCACAGAGTCACTGCACTGGACCGGCAAGCGGGAGAAGTGAATGGGGCCATAGCGGTCAACGAACAAACCGGCACAGAACGCCGCTTCCAGGCGCCTAACGTTGTATTGGCCATGGGGGGGATAAACGGCGACCACGCTGGGTGCCGGGCCAATTGGCCAATCGACCGGCCGCAGCCCACCGAAATGCTCAATGGTGCGCATCCCTTTTCTGATGGCAAGCTGCATCACTGGACGGAGGACAATCTCGGGGCCTGTATTACCCACGCCGGCGAAATGTGGAATTACGCCGCCGGTTTTCCGCATCCATTTCCCCACTTCCCCGGTCATGGCCTTTCCTCCATTCCCTGTAAGTCCGCTTTGTGGCTCAACCATCGCGGTGAACGTATCGGACCGGAACCCCTGGTCACCGGTTTCGATACCCACTGGTTATGCCAGCAGGTTGCCGTTCAGGAGAAGCCCTGGACATGGCAGCTACTCAACCGGCGCATTGCATTGAAGGAGTTTGCTATTTCCGGTGCAGAGCACAATGCCCGCATCCGGGATAAACAGTTTCCGTTACTCCTTAAGGAAATTCTATTGGGTAACAAACTTTTAGTGGACCAGATGCAGAACGAGAGCAATCACTTTCTTGTGGATGACACCCTGGATGGACTGGCAAAAAAAATGAACGCACTTACCTGCTCACTGGATGTTGACCCGGCAGTACTGAAAGCCACCGCGGATAGTTTTGATGCGAATTTCAGCAAAGGTGACCAACTCAACAATGATGCGCAAATCCGGCTGATCCGCCATGCGCGTCAGTGGGGGCCGGATCGTTTGCGCACATGCAAGCCGGCGCCACTACAAAAAGCCGGCGCCGGACCGTTTATCGCCATCCAGACACAGTTGACCACCCGCAAAAGCCTGGGTGGTTTACAGACCGACCTGCAAAGCCGCGTGTTGGATGCCAGCGGCAAGCCTATCTCCGGACTCTATTGTGTTGGCGAGGCCGCTGGTTTCGGCGGTGGTGGCAGCAATGGCAAACGCTCTCTCGAGGGCACTTTCCTGCCCGGCTGCATCCTTACGGCCAAGGCAGCAGCCCGGTCGATCAACCGGGGCAATTGACCAACCACAACGCAATCAAAATAAGCCCCATGAAAAGAATAAAATCTGGAGATAAGCGATGCCCAACGGCGCCCAAGCATTGATAAAAACCCTCGTGGATGCCGGTATTGAAGTGTGTTTTAGCAATCCTGGCACCAGTGAAATGCACTTTGTTGCGGCCCTGGATGGCGAACCCAAACTGCGGGCAATTCTGGCGTTGTTCGAAGGCGTGGCAACGGGAGCGGCCGATGGCTACGCCCGCATGGCGGAGAAACCTGCAGCCACCTTGCTGCACCTGGGTTGTGGTTTGGGGAATGGTCTCGCCAACCTGCATAACGCCCGCAAGGGTAATTCCCCAGTGGTGAATATCGTGGGTGACCACGCCACCTATCATGTAAAGTACGATGCGCAGTTGCAGTCTGATATCGAAACCGTCGCTCGCAACGTTTCGCCGAATTTTGTCCGCACTTCGGAAAGCACCGAATCCCTGTGCCGAGACGCCGCCGATGCCGTCACTGCCGCCCGGGGCCTGCCCGGCCAGGTAGCCACCCTGGTTCTGCCTGCGGACGTCTCTTGGGGGGATGGGGGCCAGCCTTGTGCGGTACCCCCCCAGCCGCAGGCACCGACAGCGGACAATAAGGTCATCGATAGCGTTGCCGACGCAATACGCAACGGCAGGAAAACCGCTATGCTGCTCGGCGGTCGAGCCCTGCGGGAACCGGGGCTGCTGGCAGCTGCCCGTATCGCCGCTCACACGGGTGTTACTGTGTTTGCGGAAACCTTTCCCGCGCGCATACAACGGGGGGCCGGCCTGCCGCCGGTGGAGCGTGTTGCCTATTTGGCGGAACTGGTCTCCCTGCAGCTGTCCGAATTCGACAACCTGATTTTGGTGGATGCTAAAGCCCCTGTGTCTTTCTTTGCCTATCCGGGCAAGCAGAGTTATTTAGTCCCGGATAGCTGTACCGCCCACACGCTGAGTACGCCTGAGCAGGATGCCACAGCCAACCTGAACAAGCTCGCGGAGGTACTAGGTGCCAGCCAGGCACAGCCAATGCTGCAACCAGCCGGCCGGCCGGGCAGACCCAAGGGCAAACTTACCGCTGAAAAGGTATGCCGCGCTGTAGGTGAGTTGATGCCGGAAAACAGTATTATTGTGGACGAATCCATCACTTCTGGCTTGTTGCTCAATGCAATGACTGCCGGTGCCCCGAGACACGATATGATCACCCTCACGGGCGGAGCTATCGGTCAGGGACTGCCCAGCGCTATAGGAGCTGCTGTAGCCTGCCCGGACAGGCCGGTGTTGGCCCTTATTGGCGACGGCACGGCCATGTACACCAACCAGGCATTGTGGACTATGGCCCGGGAGAACCTGGACGTGACCACCATTATCTTCAACAACGCCTCCTATTCTATTTTGAACGTTGAATTGGAGCGAGTGGGAGCGAAAGAAGCCGGAGAGAAAGCCGAGTCCCAACTTGATATCAGTGGCCCGGTCACCAACTATGCGCTATTGGCTCAGAGTATGGGCGTGCACGGCACACGGGTGAGAACATCGGAGGCACTATTAAAAGCGATGGAGTATGCGCTCAATAATCCTGGCCCACACCTGATAGAGGCAGTAATCCCAGAGTCACTTAACGGAATGAAACGCAAGGTACTGCCCCGTCTGCTAAAAATACTGCCGAATCTGCCGCGGGTATTGAGCAAGGCGTTAAAGAAGAAAATTGCTCCTTAAACCCTTTTAATCAGGGCAGTACAGGGAACCCTCCCGGGTTCCCAAGAACATACAATAGTGAATTGGTTTATACCCCCAACGGTCCACTATTATTTAAGCATTGAGTTTTGAAGTTTTTCAGCTTCTGCATGGGAATAAATGTTATACCAATCAATATTACGCGTAGTATACATAAGTGCAGCCAACACAAGAAACACGAGCGCAGTTCCCATTAACAGGGCAAAGTCCTCTGCCTGCACTATGACGTACAACAAACTGTAAAGAACCACAATCATTGCACTAAACAGCAATGCGGACTTGAAGCTACCGAGCATATACCGGACATAAAATAGTATTAGAGAGGAGCAACACAAGACCCCAATCAGGTACGCCCGGAAAAATACGATGTGTTCCGACAGAGAGATCAATAGCAAATAAAACAAAGATATAGCCAGACCAACAAATGCGTATTGTATTGGGTGAATACGGCGGCGAGCCACCTGCTCAAAAATAAAAAAACTAATAAAACTCAAACCGATAAATAATATCGCATATTTCACCACCCTCTCAGACTGCAAATAGATATCTATGGGTTCGATAAACCGCACTCCAGAGGAGGAGCTCAGGAGTACCTTACAATCGTCGCCTGAGATACAGCGATCGGCAAAACCCACCCAGTGTCCGGAAAAACGGGTTGCCTCCCAGCGGGCAAAGAAACCCTCTTTCGTAATGTCCCGATGCTTGGGCAGGGAAGCACCAATAAATTCCGGATGGGGCCAATTGGATTGAAGTTGGATTGTCGCATGGTCCGCCAGGGGCACAAAAGAAAGTTGCTCCATTCCACGCAGAGAAACGGTCAGCGAAAAATTGAGCGTCTTATCGCGTGCCAGGCCCATATCCAAATAGGTGTGCAGACCCGACCCTATGGCCTTGAGATGGCTGCCGGGATGCAGGTCCATTGCTTTCTGATTGAGCAACAGCTCCGGCTTGCGATCGATTCCCCGCATATCGGCTATATGCAATGTCAAATAAGGTGTTTCGATTGATTTAAACTGTGGCTTATTTTCGATTTCCTGCAGGTGTTCATTCAACTTTTCTGAATTGAACATACCCGTTAGCAGGATACTGGAGGAGTATACAGGCACTTCATATATGCCCTTGTAGACGCTGTCGTTATCAACCTTGATCTTTTGATCCAGCTGGTTTGGAACGATAAAACTGAACTCCCGTACAGTTTTGCTGTTGACAGTATCTGGAGACTGCTCCCCAGGAGAGGCTATGGGCACCTGTCTCTGATATGGGACGACCAAAATTGGCGTAAAAATCGTCTGACTGCCTGTCCAACTTTTCGCTACAGCGGCTTTAGCCTGATCCAAAAATGCCTGTCTCTCCTTAATCTTATGCTTTACCATGCTGATTGGGATCAACAATAGTATTCCGACTACAAAAATTATCAATATTTTAATTGCCAGTTGGCTTTGCATTGAGTTTCTCCTTGAAAAACTCAACACACTTTAAAAGATCATCCTGGCTAGCTTGTGGCAGGATTATGATCAATTATGGCAAATGGCAGCACAAAATCTTAATAACTCCAGAGGTGCTATGTGCGAAATCTAATCCATTATTATAGTTTCACAACCTCCGGTTTGCCAAATGAAACTCCTGTATACCTCAACAAAAACAGATAAACCCAGTCTTTTCAAAAGCTGTCCCGGTAGATGACTTATAGACTTGGTACGCAACCACGCCTTTAGCTTAAAAAATTAGCAGCTATTGAATTCAGCGATGAGGTAAGTGCCAAGAATTTTTAAATTAATTCGTCAGCTTAAAATTACAATTGTTTCCCACTGGTAAGGTCCTATCAGGCTGTTGAAAAATCAGGGAATTCTTCAACAGCGCCACTTTCAGTTTTCAAAAATAGGATAAAACAAAGATATCCTATCGGTTTTGATGTTGGATTCTCGGTATCTTTGGGCCATTTCCGCCTCATCAGGCGGACCCTCCCT